>NZ_JBFTSF010000394.1:0-4917 GCF_056399905.1 Cupriavidus sp. 01L46 | reverse complement strand
GCCCTGTCCGAGGACAGTTGCAACTACACGCTGTTCGCGTGGAAGGGGGCACGGGCGCTTCCCTCCCAGGACGAGTTGCTGACGCGGGCTCGCATCCTGGAAACCACGCATCCGCTGAATTTGCGATCGGCCGCGCGTCGCCTGAAACAGGGCAAACGGCTCGCGTCGGATCACACATTCTGGCAAAAGCTCGCGGGCTGAAGGACACGGTCTGAATGGCTACCGCCGCTAGCCGTGAATGTTCCGCACCTGGTGCCTGGGCGTACGGAACCGGCCATCAGGTCGATCATAGGCACGCAGATAGGCCAATGAAGAGGGACGCCAGATGATCAGTCAAAAAATCAGGTTCTTTCGCTCACGGATTCCCGCGTTCGCGTGCACCCCGGGCTGCCACGACTGCTGTGGGCCGGTGATGACCTCGACGCACGAGATGTCGAGGCTTCCGGTCAAAAGCGATGCCGAGCACGAAGCCGCGCTGACAAACCTCAGTTGCCCTCATCTTGGCAGCCAGGGTTGCCAGGTCTATGCCGAGCGCCCGTTGATCTGCCGCTTGTTCGGCACCACGCCCCGGCTGGCCTGCCCGAATGGGAACCGKCCCGAGGAGATGGTCGATCCGGACATAGATCGCCAGATTCAACGCTTCTTCGTTGAAACACGTCACGTGCTGGTTTGAACCGGCTTGCACTGGCTTGCACTGCGCGTTGAAGCAAACAGCGAGTTCACCGTCCCGCGCGGGCGGAAAGACCGGCCGCCGCGCGGGACGTAGCTCAGCCGCCTGTCAGGCCGCGGGCACCAGCACGCTGGCAATTGCTTGTGCCACCTGGGTCACGTTGCGCTCGTTCAGCCCGGCCACGCACATGCGCCCCGAACGCAGCAGGTACACGCCGTGCTCCGTGCGCAGGCGGTCCACCTGGTCAGCCGTCAGGCCGGTGTAGGTGAACATGCCGCGCTGCGTGAGGTAGCGCGACAGCGCCTCGCCGCTCACGTGGGCGGCCAGGCCCTTGTGGATGGCCACGCGCATCTTGGCGATACGCTCGCACTTGCCCGCCAGCTCGCGCTCCCAGATCGTACGCAGCGCCGGCGTGGTCAACACCCGGGCCACCACCCGGGCGCCGTGCGTGGGCGGGTTGCTGTAGTTGGCGCGCACCGCGCCCGTCAGCTGGCCGAGCACCCGGCCGGCTTCTTCGGCGCTGTCGCAAACCACGCTCAGGCCGCCGCAACGCTCGCCGTACAGCGAGAAGTTCTTCGAGAACGAGTTCGCCACCAGGCACGGCACACCCTGGGCCACCAGCTCGCGTACCGCGAAGGCGTCGTCGTCCAGGCCGGCGCCAAAGCCCTGATAGGCCATGTCGACGAAGGGCAGCAGCTCATGCTGCTTGAGCAGCGTGATGAGCTGGCGCCATTGGTCGTGGTTCAGGTCCACGCCGGTGGGGTTGTGGCAGCAGGCGTGCAGCAGCACGATGCTGCGCTTGGGGATCAGGCGCAGCGCGTCCAGCATGGCGTCGAACTTCAGGCCGCCGGTAGCGTCGTCGTAGTACGGATACGTGTTGACGGTAAAGCCCGTGCGCTCGAAGATCACACGATGGTTCTCCCAGCTCGGGTCGCTGATCCAGACCTGGGCGTCGGGGAAATAACGCTTGAGGAAGTCCGCTCCCACGCGCAGCGCGCCGGAGCCGCCCAGCGTCTGCACCGTCGAGATGCGCCCCTCGGCGCGCGCCTGGCACGGCTCGCCGAAGACCAGCGCCTGCACGGCGTCGCGATACGCCGCAAACCCGGCCATCGGCAGGTAGGGGCGCGGGCCCATGTCGGCCATCAGCGCGGCTTCGGCTTGACTCACGGCCTGCATCACCGGCAACCGGCCTTCGTCATCGAAGTAGATGCCGATGCTCAGGTTGACCTTATCGGTCCTGGGATCGAGTTGAAAGCTCTCGTTGAGGGAGAGGATCGGGTCGCCCGGATAGGCATCGATGTGTTCGAACATTGGATACTCTGGCTGGAGTGCTGGGAAGGGTCGGAGCCGGCGGCCAGTGGCCGCCAGGGTCATCATTATGCCGATACGCGCTCGGGCAGCGCCGGTTCGGCGCGCTTCTGCTTTTGCCTGAGGCGGTAGCTCAGGCCTAGTACGGCCAGCCATGCCGGGATCAGGTACACCGAGATGCGCAGGCCGGGCGTGAGGTACATCACGTAGAGGATACCCGCCAGGAAGGCCAGGCACACATAATTTGTCAGCGGATAGCCCAGGCTCTTGAAACGCGTTTCCTGGTCGGCTGCGCGCTTGTCGCGGCGGAACTTGAGGTGAATGATGCTGATCATCGCCCAGTTGATGATCAGTGCCGAGACCACCAGCCCCATCAGCAGCTCAAAGGCCTCGCCCGGCATGAAGTAGTTGATCGCCACGCAAGCCGCGGTGGCCAGCGCGGACACGCCGAGCGCGGCCAGCGGGATCCCGCGCTGGTTGACCTTCAGCAGCGCCTTGGGCGCATTGCCCTGCGTAGCCAGGCCGTACAGCATGCGGCTGTTGCAATACACGCCGCTGTTGTAGACCGACAGCGCGGCGGTCAGCACCACGGCATTCAGCACCGTGGCAACGATCTCGCTGTTCATCGCGTGGAAGATCAGCACGAACGGGCTGCCGCCGGTGACAACCTTCTCCCACGGGTACAGCGAGAGCAACACGCCCAGCGCGCCAACGTAGAAGATCAGGATGCGGTAGATCACCTGGTTGGTGGCTTTGGGAATGGTCTTTTCCGGCTCATCCGCTTCTGCCGCGGTGATGCCCACCAGCTCCAGCCCGCCGAACGAGAACATGATCACCGCCATGGCCATGACCAGGCCGGAGATCCCGTTCGGGAAGAAGCCGCCGTGCTGCCACAGGTTGGACACGCTGGCCTGCGGGCCGGCCGTGCCGGACGCCAGCAGGTAGCCGCCGAACACGATCATGCCGACGATGGCCAGCACCTTGACGATGGAGAACCAGAACTCCATTTCGCCGAAGGACTTGACGCTGGTCAGGTTGATGGCGTTGATCAGGACGAAGAACGCCAGCGCGGAAACCCAGGTGGGGATGTGCGGCCACCAGTACTGGACATAGATGCCCACCGCCGAGAGCTCCGCCATGCTGACCAGGATATACAGCACCCAGTAGTTCCAGCCCGACATGAAGCCCGCGAAGCTGCCGCAGTATTTGTTGGCGAAATGGCTGAAGGAGCCTGCCACGGGTTCGTCGACCACCATTTCGCCGAGCTGGCGCATGATGAAGAAAGCAATGATGCCGGCCACCGCGTAGCCGAGCAGGACCGAGGGCCCCGCCATCTTGATGGTCTGGGCAATGCCCAGGAACAGCCCGGTGCCAATCGCGCCACCTAGCGCAATCAGCTGGATGTGCCGGTTTTTCAAGCCACGCTTAAGCGTCGCGTCTGTCTTGTCGGAAGCGTTGGGAACCATCTTTGTCTCTCTACCCACTCTTTTGGAATGTTGGCCTGCGCCTCTCGCGTGTCGCGGGCGCTTCGGCTTCGGCCAGGCACCGCCGGCGCGCAGTCATGCTGCCGCGCCGGCGGTGTTGATGCGGTCAGTGCCGGGCGTGCCGGCTTGCCTTGTGGGCCTCAGACCTTGAGCGTGCCGCGCTCGATCTGGTCGCGTTCCAGCGATTCGAACAGCGCCTTGAAGTTGCCTTCGCCAAAGCCTTCGTCGCCCTTGCGCTGGATGAACTCGAAGAACACGGGGCCKAGCGAGGCCTTGGAGAAGATCTGCAGCAGCAGGCGGGGCTTGCCGCCTTCCGTGGTGCCGTCGACCAGGATGCCGCGCGCCTTGAGCTGATCCACGGGCTGGCCGTGGCCGGGCAGGCGCGCTTCCAGGCCGTCGTAGTAGTAGTCGTTGGGCGCGGTCATCAGGGGCACGCCGGCCATCTGCAGGCTGTCGATGACTTCGATCAGGTTGTCCGTCAGGAAGGCGATGTGCTGGATGCCTTCGCCATTGAAGGCCATCAGGAATTCCTCGATCTGGCCGCTGCCCTTGGAAGACTCTTCGTTCAGCGGAATGCGGATCTTGCCATCCGGCGCGGTCATGGCCTTCGAGGTCAGGCCGGTGTATTCGCCCTGGATATCGAAGTAGCGGATTTCGCGGAAGTTGAAGAGCTTTTCGTAGAAATTGGCCCAGTAAGCCATGCGGCCACGGTAGACGTTGTGCGTCAGGTGRTCGATCAGGCGCAGGCCGTGGCCCACCGGATGACGATCCACGCCTTCGATGAATTCGAAGTCGATGTCGTAGATGGACTTGCCTTCTTCAAAGCGGTCGATCAGGTACAGCGGCGCGCCGCCGATGCCCTTGATCGCCGGCAGGCGCAGCTCCATCGGGCCGGTGGCGATTTCCACCGGCTGCGCGCCGAGTTCCAGCGCGCGGGCATAGGCCTTGTGCGAATCCTTCACGCGGAACGCCATGCCGCAGGCGCTGGGGCCGTGCTCGGCGGCAAAGTAGGCTGCCGGGCTGTGCGGCTCGCGGTTGACGATGAAATTGATGTCGCCCTGGCGGTACAGCACCACGTCCTTGGARCGGTGGCGCGCCACCAGCGTGAAGCCCATCTGCTCGAAGATCGGTTCCAGTAGGTTGGGAGTGGGCGAGGCGAATTCCACGAATTCGAAGCCCATCAACTGCATCGGGTTTTCAAACAGATCGGCCATGGTGTGCTCAACGAATAGTTGGGGGACGAGAGAAATAATATTGCGGCTCCTGCGCGCCTGCGCATCGATGCGCAGTGCCAGGCACGTGCGGAACAGGCTCTCATTTACCCGTCCGCACTGCTAATCTGGAGTTCAGTGTATATTCCGGGCCGCAAAATAGGATTTCGTAATCCACGCAGGCAAACCCTATATCATGAGATAAAATTTCATGATTCATGGATGGCAGGAAACGAAAGTGCAG
>NZ_JBFTSF010000393.1:0-4962 GCF_056399905.1 Cupriavidus sp. 01L46 | reverse complement strand
GCTCGATGACGACCTGGAACTAGACGACTACGCGGTCAACTTCCGTCGGATGTTTGGCAACGCTCGGATGGATGCGGTAATGGGGTCAGTGGACGGCAGCGTGCGCTTCTTCGGGTTAGCGCCAACGAGCATGAAACTGGAGGGTCTCGATAGGCACCACCGCCTGATCGACAGTTACAAGAAATTGCATAAGGCGCGGGCCAATGTGGCGGCTACTGCCAGTTAGGTTGACGAGCCATGGCTGGATGCGCTGACGCCGTTCATCCCCCAGCACAGATCTGGCCAGATCGGCATTAACCGGCAGCATCTCACGGAGAGAACACGGATGGACGCTTTTTCGGCGCTGGCGGACGCCAGCGGCATCACCTTGCCAGCTATGCTGAGGCAACTGATCGACGCAGGCCGCACCGGCTACGGCGCCGACATCGAGGCCTGGCGCACCGACCGGGAGGCTCGCACGCTGGCCGCGCAGCCGGTGCTTTCCTGCGCCTATGATCTGGAGTGGATCGACGCGAAGCAGGCTGGCGAGTTCATCGCCAAATGGCTCAATCCGGCCTTCCAGCACGGCCGGCGCTTCCTGCCGTTCGCGCAGACCGGGGCCGGCGACGCCTACTGCTTGACGCCGCTAGCCAACGGCGACATCGGCGTGGCGCTGGTCTGRCACGACCGCGGCAAAAGCCGGATCGAAGCCGCTTCATTCGCGGCCTTCGTCTATGAGATCCTGGTGCGCAGCGCGGCGGACTTCTCGCATCTGCTCGACGACGATTTCAGCCCCGCCGAGGCGGTACAGTGCGTGGCGGCGAACATCGAGGCCTTGGGGGTGTATCTGCCCGAGGCGATGAGGGCCGGACTGGAGCGCGTGCTCGCCGATGCCTTGCCGGAACCCGATGACGAGGCGGCGAAGATGATCAACGACGAGACCGCGCAGGCAGCGCTGGCATTGCTGCCGGAGGTGGAAGACGCCGCGTTTGCGGTGGTGGCGCGGTGGGAGTGTCGGAAGCAGTGAGGTGGTCGCACTGCCGCCCTCCGGCGCATTGGCCCTGCAGGCATTTCCCAGTGCGCCGTTGACAATCCAAGGCTTTGCCATCTTCAAGTACTAGTACGAGTTTATGCGGGCAATACGATTATCAGCGTCGTCGTGCCCCATCTTGAGCAGAAGCTGGCGGACGCACCTGTTCCATCATGAACTCGACGAACGCACGCACGCGCGATGGCAGCAAACGGCCGTGCGGATACATCAGGCTGACGGGGCGCATGCGCCCGGCAAAAGCTTGCAGGACCTCGACCAGCTCGCCTTGCGCGAGGTCCCGCTCGACGACGAATTGGTAGGTCTGGAACAGTCCCGCGCCCGCTCTGGCCAGCGTCACGCCGGCCAGCACGTCTTCCGCGCACATGTAGCTTCCCGTCGAGAAGATCTCCTTCTCGCGCCCCCCTTCCTTGAACAGCCACGAGATCTGCCGCCCGCTGCTCGGTAGATCGAACTGGATGCACTCGTGCTGGTCCAGGTCCGACAGCGTTCTGGGTACCCCTGCGCGCTTCAGGTAGGCGGGGCTCGCGACCACCACCAGTGCCGCGTCTTCAAGGTGCCGGGAGACCATCATCGAGTCCGGCTGCGCGCGGAAGCGGATCGCCACGTCGAAGTTTTCCTCATGGAAATCGACGTTGCGGTTGCTGATGTGGGCTTCCACCTTGATCAGCGGGTACTTGGCGCGAAACGCGGGCAGGAGCGGCAACAGGCGATGGTGCCCGTAGGTGGTCGGCGCGCTGATGCGGATCGTGCCCGAGGGCTGCACCTGCTCGCCGGTGACCTTGCGCTCGGCTTCGACCAGCTGATTGAGCGCGGCGCGGCATTGTTCGAAGTAATCCTTGCCACCTTCAGTCAACCGGATGCTGCGCGTGGAGCGCACGAACAGGCGCACGCCGAGGCGCTTTTCCAGGCGCGAGATCGAGCGGCTGACGGCGGCAGGCGTGACGCCTGCGGTATTGGCGGCCGCCGTGAAGCTGCCGGCCTCGGCGGCCAGGCAAAAGAGCTCGATGCTGCCGAGCAGGATGTCGTCGAATTGCCGGTGCATATTCTTTACGCCATGTAATAGGACAAGTGTAGCAAACCCCGTTTATTGCGCTCGACAGCAGCAATATAGTTCCTCCACACCGGTGACGGCTTTGGAGTCCGGCACCGGACCCTGAATCTGAATTTGAATCTGGATCCATCGGAGGACCATCATGCGCAACACCGATAACACCGACAACACCGTCGTCATCACCGGCGCCACCAGCGGCATCGGCCTGGGCTTGGCCGAAGCTTTCCTCAAGGCGGGCTACAACGTCGTCGGCACCGGCCGTTCCACCGAGCGCCTGCAAGCCACCGCCGGGCGGCTGAATGCCGGTGAGCGCTTCCTGGGCGTGGCGGGCGACGTCGGTAAGCCCGAATCGGCGCGCCAGGTCTTCGCGCAGGCCATTGCCAAGTACGGCAAGGTCGACGTGCTGGTGAACAACGCGGGCATCTTCACGGCCAAGCCGTTCGTGCAGTTCACGCCGGACGAAGTGGAGGAGCAGATCTCCACCAACCTGAAGGGCGTGCTGTATCCGTCGCAGGAAGCGGCCAAGCACATGAGCGAACGCAAGCGCGGCAAGATCATCAACATCACCGCTTCGCTGGCGCTTCAGCCGCACGGCGGTGTGCCTGCGCTGCTGGCCGTGGCCCTGAAGGGCGGCATCAACCAGGCCACGCGCGCGCTTGCGCTGGAACTGGCGCCCCACGGCGTGACGGTCAACGCGGTCGCCCCGGGCGTCGTGGACACCCCGATGCATGCCGCTGAAACCCATGYGGCACTCGGCAGCCTGCACCCGCTGGGCCGCATCGCCAGCATCGCCGAGATCAGCGACGCCGTGCTTTACCTGGCCAAGGCCGACTTTGTCTCCGGCACCGTGCTGCCGGTGGACGGCGGCTTCAGCGCAGGCCGTTGAATCCGGCCGCCGCGGCCGGACATGTGTCCTGCCGCGGCCCGGAATCCATCGCTCTCATCTCGAAACGTCAATCCATGCAGGAGGCCGCCATGCCTTTCGTCAGCATTCGCATTACCCGCGAGGGAACCACCGCCGAGCAGAAAGCCCAGGTCATCAAGGAAGTCACCGAGACCCTGGAGCGCGTGCTGCACAAACCGCCCGAATGGACGCATATCGCAATCGAAGAGGTGGATACCGACAACTGGGGTTTCGGGGGGCGGACGACCACCGAGATTCGCAAGCAGCCCAGGTAAGCAACTGGCTGCGGGGGGATGGCCGGGTCTGTTGGCGCGCTGGGCTGCCCTCCATCAGGCACCACGGACGTCGCCTGGATGTGTCGCGAACAAGCGAGTATGTACCTCTGTGTGGCAGTGCGAAGGCCGGATACATTGCGATACACGCGGTGCCGAAGGCCGCCATACAATGGCGGCGAAGCTGACTGGCTGAACCCTTCCAATCCTGCCGAGGTGAACCCGATGGAAGCGCACGTCGACCATATCCTGATCGTCGATGACGACCGGGAAATCCGTGAACTCGTTTCGACCTATCTMACCAAGAACGGCCTGCGCGTGACGGTGGCGCCGGATGGCCGCCACATGCGGTCGTTCCTGGAGGCCAATACCGTCGACCTGATCGTGCTCGATCTGATGTTGCCCGGCGATGACGGCCTGGTGCTGTGCCGCGAATTGCGGTCCGGAAAGCAAAAGGCCACGCCCGTGCTGATGCTGACCGCGCGCGACGATGAAACGGATCGCATCATCGRCCTCGAAATGGGCGCGGATGATTACCTTGCCAAGCCCTTTGCCGCGCGCGAGCTGCTGGCGCGCATCAAGGCCGTGCTCCGCCGCACCAGGATGCTGCCGCCCAATCTGCAGATCACCGAAGCAGGGCAGATGCTCGCGTTTGGTCACTGGCGATTGGATACCACCGCGCGCCACCTGATCGACAGCGATGGCACCATCGTCACGCTGAGCGGCGCGGAGTACCGGCTGCTGCGCGTGTTCGTCGACCATCCGCAGCGCGTGCTCAACCGCGACCAGCTCCTCAACCTCACGCAGGGCCGCGAGGCGGACATGTTCGAGCGCTCCATCGACCTGCTGGTCAGCCGCCTGCGCCAGCGCCTGAGAGACGACGCACGCGAACCCAGCTACATCAAGACCGTGCGCAGCGAGGGCTATGTTCTTGCGACGCCGGTGGAGATCAAGGAGGCCCGCCAATGAGCACAACGAGCACGATGAGCACATTGAGCACACTGAGCACGCGCCTCCGGCCCTGGCCGCGCTCGCTGGGTTCGCGCTTGTTCCTGATCTTGCTTGCCGGGCTGGTGATCGCGCATGGCTTGTCGTTTGGCGTGCTGTTTTCCGAGCGCTACATGACAGCGCGCGAAGTCATGCTCGGCACGCTGGAAACCGACGTCGCCACCTCGATTGCCATCCTCGACCGCGTTCCCGCCGCCGAGCGAGCGCAATGGCTGCCGCGCGTGAATCGCGGCAACTATCAATACATATTGGGGCCGGGCTCGCCGGGCGTGCCCGAGATGACGCCACGCGGCAAGGATATTGCCGCGCGGATCACCCAAGCCAGCGAAGGCCGCTTTCCGGTCACGGTGGAGTCGATCCCGGGCGACGGCAAGCAGTTGCAGGCGCACCTGACGCTGAGCGACGGCAGCCCCCTGACCATCGACGTGCATCCGCGCATGATCCCGATCGCGCAGTGGCTGCCTTATGTGCTGGTGATCCAACTGTTGTTGCTGGTCGTATGCTGCTGGTTCGCCGTACGCGTGTCGATCCGGCCGCTGGTGGCGCTGGCCAATGCCGCTGATACGCTCAATCCCAACAGGAAGACGCCGCCGCTGGCCGAAACAGGCCCCACCGAGCTGACGCGCGCCGCGCGGGCGTTCAATGCCATGCGCGAGCGCATCGCCCAGTTCATCGAGGAGCGCGTGCAGATCCTGGC
>NZ_JBFTSF010000392.1:0-5027 GCF_056399905.1 Cupriavidus sp. 01L46 | reverse complement strand
ATCAAGTTCGGGTGGTAGTAGCGGCGGCCGTGACGCGCGCCTATGCCAGTGCCTGTTCAGCAAACCGTACCTTAGCCGCAACGAGACACGTACTAGATGTACAGCGTGAAACGCTGGAGGTCACTCGAAGGCTGGCTGCCGGTGGCCGAGGAACAGCGTTTGACGTGAGCAGGGCTCGCGCGGCCGCGAATGAAAGTGAAGCGGCTATCCCGGCCATTGTGGCCACCCGACAAACGGCCTTGCTCGAACTTGCAGCACTGATGGGGCGTCTTCCCGCAGACTATCCAAAAGAGCTGGAAGACTGCCTTCAGCCCCCCGAACTCAAGCGCCCCCTACCGATTGGAGATGGGTGGCAGTTGATCCAGCGCCGGCCGGATATTCGAAGGGCCGAGCGAAACCTTGCTGTAATGACCGCCACTCTTGGTGTTGAGACTGCCCAGCTATATCCACAGGTAAGCATTGGTGGCTCCGCAGGATTCGCAGGCCAATTTAGCGCAATCTCCAGCTCCAATTTCGGTGGCAGTATCGGGCCGCTTATGTCCTGGAACATGCCTAACCGTACCGCAGTGAAGGCACGTATCGCACAGGCCAGTGCAGCCGCGGATGCCGCGCTCGCGGAATTTGATGGAAGCGTTCTTCAAGCTCTCAAGCAAACGGAATCCTCACTATCCGCCTACTCACAGGA
The DNA here is from genome assembly GCF_056399905.1 of Cupriavidus sp. 01L46. Lineage (NCBI taxonomy): Bacteria > Pseudomonadati > Pseudomonadota > Betaproteobacteria > Burkholderiales > Burkholderiaceae > Cupriavidus > Cupriavidus sp. 01L46. The sequence continues at coordinate 4,342 of NZ_JBFTSF010000392.1, read as the reverse complement.
GATCAACCGCGAACGAAGCCTCGTGCAGGCTCGGGGCGACGCAGAGGATGCAAGCGACCAAGCCAATCGCCTCTTTCGCTTCGGGCGGACTAGCTTCATCGATGTGCTTTCAGCTGAAAGCGCCTTGGCAAACGTTGAGTCTAGCCTCGCGTCGTCTCGCGCCCAGCTGATTGATCGGCAGATAGAACTGTTTCTCGCCTTGGGTGGTGGCTGGAGAGAGCCGCCTCCAGCCAACTCCAATGAGCCGCTCAAATGAGCGCCCTGATAGGCGCTCAATATTCTCGCACGCTAAACGCTCTGCTCCATGCCATTTCAATGCGCCAATACCAACGCTGTGATGTCACTTCGCGGATCCCGTCGTCGGCCAGATCCACGCCCGCAGGTGACGGGCGAGCGCCCGTCGCTCCGCGAATGCCGACCTAGTCAGCGTTGAACCCCGATGATTTAATAATAGGTTCCCAAAAACTGCGCAATACGTTGAACTTAGAAATCGCCTCGGCTGGAGAGCTGCCGGCGCTGACGAAGCCAAGCGTTCGGATCTTGCTTGCGAACCTGTCGTCTCTAACTGCCTTCCCGATGGCGGTGCTCCATTGCGCTACGGTGCTTGCAGGTGCCTGAGGCGGCAGACATATCGCCAACGTCCCCACCGCGGTCAGGTCCTTAAAACCGAGTTCGGCAAATGTGGGCACGTCAGGAAGGAGCAGTGAGCGTTGCGCAGATGTGATAGCAAGGACGCGTAGCTTTCCCGCATTGTGATACTGCGCAAAATCTCCCACTGTTGAGGTTCCTGCCGCGACGTTTCCGCCAATCAGGTTGTTGATCATCGGTGCAGCGCCCTGAAAGGGAACGTCCTCAAGAGGCGTGCCAATCTTCTTCCCAATTTGCAGACCTAGGAAGTGAGTTGGACCTCCGGAGGCAGCATGGCCGAAATTCGCCTTGTCGGAATGTGCGCGTACCCACACCGCATACTCTGCAAAGGTTTTGACTGGAGAGGATGCTGGCACAGCCAGAGCCATTGCAAACTMGGCAACGGTCGACACCGGGCGGATGTGCTTCTCCGGTACGTAATTGAGCTTCCTGAAAACGGACGGATAGATAGATGTCAGGAAGTCCGGACATAACATCGCCACGCTTCCGTCCGCCGGCGCCGCACGCAACGCTTCTACCGCAATGCGCCCGCCTGCCCCAGGTTTGTTCTCTACAACGACAGTGCGATTAAGCGGTTCGTGCAGGTACTCGGCCAGCGCTCGTGCGACGACGTCCAGTGTGCCACCTGGTGAAAAGCCCACGAGTATCCTTGCGGGAGCGGCAGGCCCGTGCTGTGCGAGGGCCGGCGACACAAGGGAGTACATGACAGAGATGAACGTCGCCAGACGAAAGAAACGTGATCTATAAGGTTGTCTCAAGCTCTTCTTCTCCAAGTTGGCTACTGACAAGACTTCGTATGAAGAGACGGACTCAGTCGAGCGGTTTGAAGCCCGAGTCCGCGACGACCTTTCGCCACCTGTAAAAGTCAGAGTTGACCCGCTGCGTGAACTGGGCAGAGTCTGCGCCACTGGGCTTAAATGTCAGCAGTCGAAAGCTCTCCTGCACACTAGGCTGCTGCAGCGCGCTCTTCACCGCGCCCTGCACTTGTTGTACAAATTTGTTCGGAGTGGCCGCTGGATAGAACAGTCCTGTGTAATCCTCAGTAGCCAAATCCGGGAAGCCTGCCTCAGACGCGGTCGGAACACCTGGCACACTACGTTCAGTGCCGCTCGTTGCCAAAAGCCTAAGTCTGCCTGTCGACAGATGGGGAACAATCCCCGCAAGGACGTCAATACCGAAAGGAATCTGTCCGCCGTTGAGCGCCTGCAGATGAGGCGCACCTCCGTTAAACGGAACGTGATTCAGTTGGATACCACCGGCTCGCGCAAGGAGAAACCCGAGAAAATGCGGGATAGAACCCGTTCCTACCGCCCCATAGTTTCCGTTTAGTGGGTTCGCTTTCACCCATTGGACATACTCGCGCAGCGTCGTGACTTTGGGTGCCGCGGCAGTGCTTGCAATGTAGCCGAACTCCATATTCACGACAGACGTCACCGGCACAAAATCTCGCAACGGATCGTAGCCCAGGTTCTTATAGGCGTGCGGATAGACTGCCATCAACGAAGACGAAGTGAGAAGCAACGTATTGCCGTCCGGCTTTGCCGCCTTCACGTAGGTATTTGCGATACGTGCGCCGGCGCCTGGCTTGTTCTCGACAATCACTTTTGCGTTAAGTGGCTTTTCCAGGTGCGGGGCCACGATTCTCGCAATCGCGTCGGTCGCGCCACCAGCAGGAAATCCCAGAATGATCCGGACAGTGCGGTCAGAAGCTCCAAAAGCTTGGGCCCGGACCAATCGGCTACCGCTGATGGCCCCAATGCCAAGGGTTGTGAGGACTTGTCTGCGTTTCATGGCTCTACTATTGTCTCCGTTTTGTGTTTTGGCTACGTTGCGATGACGTTGCCGGGGACCTGCAGTAAGTAGGCGGTCTGTCGCCGCCTTTCATGATTCATCTTCTGCCGAAGCTCGTGCCTCAGCTCACCGATCAGCGCCCACGGAAAACAGGTGCGCGCTTCTCCGCAAACGCGCGCCGGCCTTCCAATCGGTCTTCTGTATCCCTTAACAAGCCAAACGCCTGCCGCTCCAGCTCCAATCCAGCAGCTAGCGAAAGCTCCCGCCCGCTCATGGCCAACCCCTTGACCGCCGTCATTGCCAGCGGAGCATTCGCCGCCATGTTTCCTGCAAGCGCGAGTGCGGTGTCCCGCAAAGCAGCGAGAGGCACAACTTTGCTGACCAGGCCGATCCTCAGTGCCTCCGCGGCATCGATCCGTTCGCCAGTCAGAAGCATCCACATCGCGTCCGACTGACCAACCGCGCGAACTAGACGTTGTGTGCCGCCAGCGCCTGGTATGCTCCCCACCCGTACCTCCGGCAAGCCAAACTGCGCATTGTCCGAACAGATTCGGATATCCGCCAACAGGGCCAGCTCAAGTCCGCCGCCCAGTGCATAGCCATTGACAGCTGCGATGACTGGCTTCTGGGTCTGGAGTGACCCGAAATTCAAGCCCCTTGTGCCGCCCCCGTAGAGCAGGCTCGCCGCACTTTCCGCGGGGGGCATCGTCTTCTTTAGGTCAGCGCCGGTGCAAAACGRCCGATCTCCTGCGCCCGTCACGACAAGGACTCGGATAGCTTCGTTCCGCGAGACCTCATCCCACGCCTCGAGCAATTTCTCGTTCGACTCGGGGTCGATTGCGTTCATCGCATCGGGCCGGTTTAGAGTGACGAGCGCAACGCCGTCATGGATACTCAACGTAATCGACATGGATACAATTCAGTTTCTTTGGGGAATGGATGCCACTACAGCCTCAATGCTGTCATCGGGAAAGCCCATCTCGGTAAGGACTTCGCGCGTGTGCTGCCCGATGGTTGGCGCGGGACGACGCGCATGGGGCCGCTCCCCGACGGCGCCGATCATGCTGCGCGGCATTGTCAGCGCCCCTGCAACGGGATGCTGCATGGACTCAGCAAGCTCCCCTTCGACGAAGGCTGTCGACTGGACCACTTCGGCGTAATCATTGATTGGTCCGCAGATGATGTCCACGGCGGCGAACTGCTCGAGCCAGAATGCTCGAGGACGAGCACCCATGTGCGATTCCAGCGCACCCAGCAGCGCGTCACGATGCTGCAGGCGACTCTTGTTATCACAGAATCGCGGATCATTGGCGAGCTCCGGGACCCCGATCGCCCCACACAAGGCCTCCCAGCGCGCGGGGTGGTATGCCGCGACCATGATCCATCCGTCGGAGCACCGCAACGCTTCGTTTGGCGTGGCGTATGGTGCGGCATTTCCCTGTGGGCCTGGCACTTTGCCGTCTGCGAAGTAGGTAGCGAAGGTCGTGTGCTGCAACGCGATGGCGCTCGCGAACATGCTGGCTTCCACATGCTGCCMCCTTCCATTTTTCTGCCGCTCTGCAAGGGCAGCAAGGACCGAGATAGTGGCTAGATACCCCGTAACGAGATCGACAACCGGCACTTGGACCTTGCAGGGCTCTCCGCCCTGCGATCCCGTGACGCTCATGAGCCCACTCACCGCTTGCAACACACCGTCCACACCAGGCAAATCCCGGGTGGATCCAAGCTGTCCATAGGCTGACACCGAGCAATAGACCAGTTTCGGATTCCTCTCTGCCACCGTGGCATAGTCAAGCCCAAATCGCGCCATCACACCCGGACGGAAGCTCTCCACCAGCACGTCTGCCTCTGCGATGAGTTGCCGCGCTGCTTCCAGATGTTCCGGTTGCTTAAGATCGAGAAC
>NZ_JBFTSF010000391.1:0-6760 GCF_056399905.1 Cupriavidus sp. 01L46 | reverse complement strand
GGCATAGACCATGCTGCCGAGCTGCGGGATGAACAGGGAGTTCATCATCGATTCCGCGGTGATGCTGAAATTGATTGGCGTATCGACCGGGATCGGCAGCCGGTTGACCGAGGCGATGCCGTAGTCCGGGTAGATGAACAGCCATTTCCAGTTCAGCGCCACGGCTTCGACGCGGATGGGCTTGACGGTCGACTCCAGCGGCTTGTAGGGGTCCAGCGAGTGCGTGGTGTTCCAGATCAGCACTGCCAGGCCGGCCACGATCACGCACGGGATGGTCCAGATGACCACCTCGATACGCGTGGAGTGCGCCCACTTGGGCGCATACGTTGCCTTGGTGTTGGAGGCGCGATAGCGCCAGCCGAAATACAGCGTCAGGAAAATGACGGGCACGACGACCAGCAGCATGATGAACAGCGAGACCAGGATCAGCGTCTTTTCCTGATGCCCGATGTCGCCCTTCGGGGATAGCAGCTCCAGCTGGCAGCCACTGAGAAGGAGCATCGCTGCTCCACCGAGGAACAGCCCCGCAGGGCGGAGCCCTCCCTTGCAAGCATTCAGCCAAGCGCTGGATGCTCGCCGGACAGCAGCGCCTGCCCCGGCAATTGAGTTACGCATAAGACACACCTTAGTTATGCATCACATAACCGGCGCGCGCGTCGGGACTGCCTGCCACGGCACGCTGGAAACCATCGCGAGAGAGGGGAGTCCGCCGGACTGGCGGGAAACGCATACAAAGCGTTAAATGTATGGATTTGTGTGATGCTGCGGCGCATGATAATGTAAGACAAAGGCCATACATCAAGCAAAATGCATCAGAGAAAATCCATACAAGATGAGGACGCCGGTCCCGACTGGGCCGCCGCCTTTGTGCGCGGCGAGGGCGCGCGCTACCAGCAGATCGTTGGCTTCATCGAGCGCGCGGTCGGGGACGGGCGCCTGAACCCCGGCGACCGCCTGCCGCCGCAGCGCGCGCTGGCCAGGCAGCTCGGGGTGGATCTCACCACGGTGACGCGCGCATTCACCGAGGCCAAGCGGCGCAACCTGATCGAGGCGCGCGGGGCGCTGGGCACGTTCGTCGCCCCGCCAAAGGTCGAACTGGCGCAGATGGTCGACCTGAGCATGAACGTGCCGCCGCCGCCCGCCGGCGTGGATTTCCATGACTTGCTGCAGCGCGGTATGTCGCAGGTGCTGCTGCGCTCCGATGCGCACCTGCTCATGACCTACCAGCTCGGTGGTGGCAGCAGGGCGGACCGGGCCGCCGGCGCCATGTGGCTAAAGCCCGTGCTGGAGTCGGTCAGCCCGCAGCAGCTGATTGCCTGCCCCGGCGCCCAGGCCGCGCTGGCGGCGCTGATCCTCACGCTCACGCAGCCAGGCGAGGCGATCCTCGCGGAGCCGCTGACCTATCCGGGGCTGCGCGCGGCGGCCGAGCAGCTCGGGCGCCGCGTGGTGACGGTGGCCACCGATGACGACGGCATGCGGCCCGATGCGCTGGAGCAAGCGTGCCGCGAGCATGGCGCACGCGCGATCTACCTCAACCCGACCATCCAGAACCCGACCACGCGCACCATGCCCGCGCACCGGCGCCGCGATGTCGCGCTGGCCGCGCAGAAGTGCGGCGCCTGGATCATCGAGGATGATCCCTATTGGCTGCTCGGCAGCGACGCACGCTGTCGAAATGCCTGAGCCCGGGGCTGCGGACCGCCTATATCCGGCTACCCGAAGCGCGCAGCCGGGCGGGCGTGCTGGCCGCGCTGCGCTCCTTCGCGCTGATGTCCACGCCGCTGTCGACGGCCCTGGCCACACAGTGGATACACGAAGGCTCCGCCGCGCAGCTGCTGGCCGGGATCCGCACGGAAGCCTTCGCGCGGCGCGAGCTCGCGCGGCAGTTGCTGTTCAGCGCGGACCAGGCACCACCCAGCGGCATACACGTCTGGCACAACTTGCCGAGCTACTGGACGTCGCTGGCGCTGACGCAGGCCGCGCGTGCGGAGGATCTGCGCGTCACCGCTTCCGATGCGTTCTATGCCGGCCCCACGCCGCCCAATGCGATCCGCATCTCGCTGGGGGGTGTCGAGACACGCGCCCATCTTGCTGCCGCGTTGAAGAAGCTGGCTGAGTTGTTGGTGCGCAGGCCGCAGATGTCTCGGGAGATTGTGGTTTAGGGGGCGTGCTTTTGTGTCTCGCCGATCCGCGTGGCGAAGCGAGGGTCTCAATACGTCGTACGACGCCAGGCGCAAGCACTGTCGCCGCAAGATCGGAAAGGTTGGGGTGGACCGCCGATCACACTTCATGTAAGCTTTTCCGCCCTCTTCGCGCTGCCATGCCGCGCCGCCATGCCTCAGATCATCGTTAGCCGTCTACACAAGACCTACCGCATCCACGAGCGCGACCCTGGCGTGCTCGGGGCGCTGCGTGCGTTGATTCGGCCGCGCTATCGCACGGTCGATGCGCTGGCGGGGGTGTCATTCGAACTGCAGCGCGGCGAACTGCTGGGGCTCATCGGCCCAAACGGCGCGGGCAAATCGACCACCATCAAGATCCTTGCCGGTATCCTGCGGCCCGACGGCGGCCGCGTCGAAATCGAAGGGCGCGTCCCTTTCGCGGACCGCGAGCGGCATGTGGCACGCATCGGCGTGGTGTTCGGGCAGCGCACGCAACTTTGGTGGGATCTGCCGGTGGGCGACGGCTTCGCGCTGCTGCGCGACATTTATCGGGTCGACCCGGTGCGCTTTGCCCGCACGCGCGACGAACTGGTCGCGCTATTGCATCTCGAGCGCCTGCTCGACCAGCCGGTGCGCCAGTTGTCGCTGGGGCAGCGCATGCGCGCGGAGATCGCGGCGGCGTTGCTTCACGAGCCCGACATCCTCTTCCTGGACGAGCCGACAATCGGGCTCGATGCGCCCACCAAGCTCGCGGTCCGCGACTTCGTGCGGCGCGCCAACCACGAGCGCGGCACCACCGTGCTACTGACCACGCACGACATGCATGACATCGAGGCGCTGGCCAAGCGCGTGATCGTGATCGGCCACGGCCGCGTGCTGGCCGACTGCGCGGTCGAGGCGTTGCGGGCCCAGGTGGTGGCTGCGCGCCGACTGGATGAGGGCCTGTCAGCGGACGCGGAAGACGAGGGTATGACCATCGAGGCCGTCATCGCGCATTTCTACGCGATGCACGGCGCGCTCGAGGCCTAGTCCATGATGGCGCCGCGCGAACTCGTGCGTCCCTATCTCGCCGCGTTCAGATCCCGGTTCCTGCAGATGCTGCAGTACCGGCTGGCGGCATACGCGGGCTTCGTTACGCAGTGCTGGTGGGGGGGAATCAAGATCATGGTACTGGTGGCGTTCTACCGCGGCGCGCAGGCGCAGAGCGCGCCGCTGTCGCTCGCGCAGGCCATCACCTATACATGGCTGGCCCAAGGCCTGCTCGCACTGCTGCCGTGGATGGGCGACCCCGAGGTGGCGCAGGCGGTGCGCACCGGTGCCGTGGCATACGACCGGCTGCGGCCGGTGAATGCCTATGCGCTGTGGTTTGCACGCTCGGCCGGCTGGACGGCGGCGCGCGCGCTGCCGCGTGTGGCACTGATGCTAGCCTTTGCCGGCATCGCGCTGCCAATTGCCGGGCTGGGCGAATGGGCCTGGCGGCCGCCTGCCGGACTGGCTGCGGGCATGGGCTTCATCGCCTCGGTGCTGCTCGCGCTGCTGCTGTCCACATCGCTGGTGATGCTGCTCAACATCGCGGCGGCAGCGGCGCTCAACGAACGCGGCATCAATACGCTGGCGGGACCGGTTGTCATCGTGTTCTCCGGGAACCTGCKGCCTCTGGCACTGCTGCCCGACACCTGGCAAACCGTGTTGCTGGTGCAACCGCTAGCGGGCGTGATGGATATTCCGGCGCGCATCTATTTCGGGCAGCTGGGCGGCGCGCAGATGCTCTGCGGGCTGGGCCTGCAATGCCTGTGGATCGTGCTGCTGGTGACGGTTGGCCATGCGGCCATGAGCCGCACGATGCGCCGGCTCGACGTGCAAGGCGGCTGAGGCGCATGGGATCGCTGGCATTGTTCGCCCGTCTGGTGATGGCTTCGCTGAGCGGCCAGGCGCGCTATCCGGGCTCGGCGCTGCTGCTTACGGTGGGGCAGTTCCTCGTCACCGGCGTCGAGGTGGTCGCGGTCTGGGCACTGTTCCACCGCTTCGGCGACGTGCAGGGTTGGAGAATTGGCGAGGTGGCGCTGTTCTACGGGCTKGTGAACTGCATGTTCGCCATCGCCGATGCCCTGGGGCGCGGCTTCGACGTGTTGGGCACGGCGTTGCTGCGCACCGGCGAATTCGACCGATTGCTATTGCGGCCTCGTCCCTTGGCCCTGCAATTGATGGGGCACGACGTCCGCATCAGCCGTCTGGGGCGCTTGTTGCAAGGGCTGATGGTATTGGCTTTCGCAACGGTGCAGGTGGGCATCGCGTGGACACCGGGGTCAATCGCCATCGCCCTGTTTGCGGTCGCAGGCGGCGTGGCGCTGTTTCTGGGCATCCTGGTACTGCAGGGCACGTTGTCTTTCTGGACCATCGAGAGCCTCGAAATCGCCAACGTCCTGACATACGGCGGCGTACAGGCGACGCAATATCCGCTGGCTTTGTATGCGCAATGGTTCCGGTACGTGCTGACCTTTGCCGTGCCACTGGCCTGTGTCGCCTACTACCCTGCGCTGACCCTATTGGGCAAGCCTGACCCACTCGGTGCGCCTGCCTGGACAGGGCTGGTATCGCCGCTGGCGGGTTTCGTTTTTCTCTTGGCGGCCTTCGGCGCGTGGCGTGTCGGGCTGCGCCACTATGCCTCGACGGGCAGCTAGTGGATCGTAACGTCTAAATAGGAAGTGTCATTATGCCCATGGAAGGCGTGATGAAACTGACCGGTAGCGAACGCGCGGAACTCGAGAAATAGGCCAGAGCAAACGTTACGGCCCACTRGTCAGCTCGATGAGTTGCAGCGCAAACGCGGCGCTCTCCTCGGGCGTCTTTCCGCTCTCAAGGTGCTCGTACACCAAGAGCACGATCTTGGCGCGCCGTTCATCCGACACATGTTGCTGCGTGGCCGCAAGACTCCGCTCCACCTCGACTAACGCCGAACCAAGTCGGCTGGCATCCATCCCCGCCGTCGCACGATTCGATGGCAGCCGTGCATCGTTTGCCAGCATCGGGCCGCTACCCGTCAGCAGCCAGTGCCCGTTCACGCCGGTCGCCTCGACGATCGCTGTCAGCCGCTTGGCTTTGGGGTCCGACTCGCCAGCGAGATAGTATTCCAGCGTCCTCCTCGGGATAGCTGCCCTGCGGGCAAGTTCATCGCCACTTCCAGCTATCTCTGCGCACTGCCGAAGCCGATCAACGAGCGACATGTCCTTGCATTTTCCTCGAGTTCCAAGATGAGGGGAGGGCGGTCGAACTTGTCGAGCGCCGGCTCAGCTCACTAGAAATAATCAAATAAATCAAAGGTGTACAGCGACCGCTCCCTCATGCATGGAGAGAGGTGGATGCGTATAGCTACATTTGGCTTGTTTTTATGGCCAAAACTGGCTAACATTGATTTCCATAGACACCCGGGACGCTGCGACGGTCGACACCTTGTGCTGTGCCGGCAGCGCAGCCCCAACCGCAAAACGCGATGTTCGGCATGCCAGCATCTCTACATCAATAGATGGCCCTTCTCAGGTCGTCTAGCTACCCGCAGTCGCGCAGATGCCCAGCCCGAATAGGGCTACATCGTCGCGCCGCATTCTGCACCGGATGCAAGCCGCGAAAGTCTATCAGACACGCAGGTCCTCACGGGCGAGGCGCCCGTCCAACAATCGGCCGACGTGCTCGTGCGCATCGCCTCACATGCCGCCGACACGCCGCCACTGATGGAGTCGTTGATGTCAGAGTACGTAACCGAGGCTGACCGCACAGCCTTACGCGAAACCATCCACCAATCCTGCCATGAMCTCCTGCGCGTCAGCGCCGGCCTGGAATCCCTCCTGCTCCTGCTGGCGCTACAAGCCGACGAGCAAGCCGCCAACAACGGCCTGCATGCCCTGCTGGCGCCGCTAAAGCAGCAACTGGACCAGGCAGTGAACCGCGTGCAAGCGCTGTACTGAGCCGCATCCGTTCCTCACACCTGCACCGCGGCCCGCAAAGCCGCAGGCGGTGGGGATGCACACGCCTATCCGTGCAAGAACTCACCTCTGCCTCGCGCCGGGAYGGTGCTCGTCAACACCGCCCATCGAAACGCTGATTTCCAGGATCGCAATCCGATCACAAGACAGGAGGTACCCATGACCGCCCGCCAACGTCGCCCGCGCACCGCAGCCGAAGCACGGGAAGCCGCCTTGGAAGCCAGGCTGATCGCCGAGCCCTTGCTGGCGGACAACGCAGCTGATTCGAGCCACGAGGCGACCCACCAAGGCTGCCACGAACTGCTGCGCATCAGCGCGCATCTGGAATCCGTCATCACGCTGCTGAACCTGCACGCGGGCGATAGCCGCCTCCATGCCTTGCTGATACCGCTAAAGCAGCAGCTGGACCAGGCATTGAGCCGGTGCCGGCGCTGTACCCGGGCCTGCGGGGTTCGTCCGCTATCCGCGCCTGCGTCGCCGCGTGCTGAGCCGTAACCGGCGGGGACTTGCGCATCGGCGGCGTCCTCACGCTGCTCGATCTGCATGCCGATGCCGCGATGGATGGCATCGGTTTTTTCGGATTCTGCATTCAACATTTTCATATCAGTGGGACAAGCT
>NZ_JBFTSF010000390.1:0-5098 GCF_056399905.1 Cupriavidus sp. 01L46 | reverse complement strand
GTGTTCGGGCTGCACGCCTCGGACGAGTCCGGCGAGCAGTACGAACTCGTCAGGGGCGCGCTGACGCTGATCAAGCGCGATCTCGGCCTGGACGTGGCGCGCGCGGTCGGTACCCGGGTGATGCCCGCCTGGACCGCCCGCCTGATGCCCAGGCTCGCGGATACCGGTGCGACCAGCGCGGGCGACAAGATCCGCGCGGCCGCGCGCTGGTTGCATGAGCACTGCGAGCAATCCATCTCCGTGTCCGATGCCGCGCAGGTGGCGGCCATGAGCGAGCGCAACTWCCTGCGCCGCTTCAAGCTGGAAATGGKGGTGACGCCGTCCGACTACCTGCTGCATGCCCGCCTGGATACCGCATGCAGTTTCCTGGCCGAGACGGAGCTGCCTGTCGACAAGGTGGCGCGGCGTTGCGGCATGGGCAATGGCGACCGGCTGGCCAAGATCTTCCGCAAGCGCATGTCGATTTCCCCAACGGAATACCGTCAACGCAGCAAGGTCAGCGCAGTGGGGTAGCGAGCATGTGGGGCATGCGGGGCATGAAGGGCGTGCCTGACCGGCGGCGGGTCAGCAGGTCCGCAGGTTCGCGAATTGCCCCGCGTAGACGATTGGCGCCACGGGCCGCTTGCGCGAGAGCGCGGCGCCCGACCAGGGAGGGCTGGATCATGTCGAATAAAGTGCTGGAGCCTGTTGCCGTGCAAGCCGGGGACACCGTCGCGCAGGCGCCGGGCACGCCCGTGCGGCTGCGCATTGCGCCCGTGGTGCTGGCCGGCGGCGCGGGCACGCGGCTGTGGCCGCTGTCGCGAGAGCATTTCCCCAAGCAGTTGATCGACCTGGTTGGCAAGGACTCGCTGCTGCAATCCACGCTGCTGCGCATGCAGGGCTTCTCCGCGGGCCACGAAATCGAGCCCAACGCCATCATCGTCTGCGGCGACGAGCATCGCTTTATCACCAGCGAACAATTGCAGGCCAGCGGCATGCAAGGCCGGCTGGTGGTGGAACCGGTCCGGCGCAATACGGCGCCCGCGCTCACGCTGGCGGCATCGCTGGCGCTGGCCGACGGCGAGGACGCCATCCTGGTGGTCATGCCGGCCGACCACGCGATTGCCGATACCGATGCCTTTCACCGGGCGCTGTCGATCGCGGCCGCGCATGCCAGCGAGGGGGCCATCGTCACCCTTGGCGTGCCGCCCACGCGGCCCGACACGGGCTATGGCTACATCAAGCTTGGCGAGCTGCTGCCCGACGGCGTGCGCCATATGGAGCGCTTCGTCGAGAAGCCGGCCATCGAGCTTGCCGCGCAGTACGTGGCCAGTGGCAACTACTGGTGGAACAGCGGCATCTTCGTCGTGCGCGCCACGGTCTGGATGAAGGCGATCGAGGCCTTGCATCCCGCCATCCACGAGATGTGCGCCGCGGCGGTGGCCGAGGGCAAGCAAGAGGGCCAGTTCTTCCGCCCCGCGTCGCGGCAGTTCTTCCTGAGCCCGTCGGACTCGATCGACTACGCCGTGATGGAGCGCCTGGACCACCCGGCCTCGCCGTGCCGGGGTGTCGTGGTGCCGCTGGAGGCGGGCTGGTCGGACCTGGGCTCGTGGGACGCCGTGTGGGACGCCATGGACAAGGACGCCGAAGGCAACGCCGGGCGCGGCCGCGTGGTGTTCGAAGGCGCGCACTCCAGCTATGTCCATTCCGACGGGCGCCTGGTGGCATGCGTCGGGACCAGCAACATCGTGGTGGTGGAGACGGCGGATGCGGTGCTGGTGGTGGATCGCTCGCATGTGCAGGACGTCAAGGATGTGGTCGCGCGCATGAAGATCCTGCACGCGCCGGAGGCCGACGCGCACCGCAAGGTGCGCAGGCCCTGGGGCTTCTATGACTCCATCGAGCATGGCGATCGCTTCCAGGTCAAGCGCATCGTGGTCCAGCCGGGCGCGCGCCTGTCGCTGCAGCTGCATCACCACCGCGCCGAGCACTGGGTGGTGGTCAGCGGCACGGCGATGGTCACGCGCGGCGAGGAGCAATTCCTGCTCAGCGAGAACCAATCCACTTTCATTCCGCTCGGCGTGCTGCATCGCCTGGAGAACCCGGGAAAGCTCCCGCTGGAGATCATCGAGATCCAGTCAGGCGGCTACCTGGGCGAAGACGACATCGTGCGCGTCGACGATACCTACGGCCGCTGCCCGGGACCACAAGCGTAAGGCGCAAGGGGCAAGGAACGAAGAACCGCCGGGCCACGCGGGCGCAGCCGGACGCGACCACGGGGAGGCCGCGTGCGGCGCGCCAGGAAAACGTGGCGTGGCGCGCTGGAAGGTGACGTGAAGGAAGTCAAGCAGGAAGCCAGGCAACGAGTGGTGAAGAAACGCGAAGGGCTGGGAAGAACGGGGAGAGGAACATGCTCAAGATCGAAGGGTTGCTGGCGCGCCTCCTGGATGTCGCGCTGGTGTTTGCCGGTGCCGCGATTGCCTCGCACATGCGCTTTAACGACATGTCGCAGCGCACGTTCTACGACGTGTTCATCGCGCTCTCCGTCGCGTTCACGCTGGCCCTGTTTCCTGCCTTCGGCATCTACGAGTCCTGGCGCGGGCGCTCCAAGATTGGGCTGGCCGGCCATATCGCGCTGGCCTGGCTGCTGGTGCAGTTCAGCGGCGTCATGGTGTTGTTTTCGTTGCACCACATCGACATCGTTTCGCGGCTGTGGTTCGTCTACTGGACGGGCTCCACCGGCGCCATGCTGATCGTGTCGCGCCTGATGACCCATGCGGTGCTGGGCCAGGTACGCAGCGCAGGCATGAACCTGCACAAGGTCGCCGTGGTTGGCTGCGGTGCGCACTGCAGCGCGGTCATCCGGCGCGGCGTGGCCGCGCCTGCCTCCGGCTTTCGCGTGGTGGCGGCGTTCAACGTGGCGCCGCAGGGCGGCAGCCTCAATGCCAAGGTGCCAACCTTCGACGATCGCGCCRCCTTCCACCGCTATATCCGCTCGCAGGATATCCACGAACTGTGGCTGGCGCTGCCGTTGTCGGAGGAGCGCATCATCCTGGAGTTCGTGGAGGAGTTCCGCGACGAACTGGTCAATGTCCGCTTCATGCCGGACCTGCACAGCCTGGCGTTGTTCGACAGCGGCACCATCGAGCTGATCGGCATGCCCGCGATCAACCTGGTGGCGTCGCCGCTATCGGCCTCCGCGCTGCGCCAGAAGGACGTGTTCGACCGCCTCTTTGCCGCGGCCGCGCTGATCGGACTGTCGCCGCTGCTGATCGCGATCGCCATCGCCGTCAAGCTGTCGTCGCGCGGGCCGGTGCTGTTCAAGCAAAAGCGCAAGAGCACCGACGGGCGCATCTTCACCATCTACAAGTTCCGCTCCATGCGCACGCATGCCGAGCCGGCCGGCGTGGTGACCCAGGCCAGGCGCAACGATCCGCGCATCACGCGCGTGGGCGCGTTCCTGCGGCGCACCAGCCTGGATGAGTTGCCGCAATTCTTCAACGTGCTGCGCGGCGACATGTCKGTGGTGGGGCCGCGCCCGCATGCCATCGAGCATGACGACCAGTACCAGAAGCTGGTCAGCGGCTACATCCACCGCTACCGCGTCAAGCCCGGCATTACCGGCTGGGCCCAGGTAAACGGCTACCGCGGCGAGACGGATCGCATCGAGAAGATGGAAGGCCGCATCGCCTGCGACCTGTACTACCTGGGCAACTGGTCGTTCGCGCTCGATATGCGGATCATTGCCGCCACGGTGGTCAAGGGCCTGGTGCATCGCAACGCTTACTGAGCCGTACTGAGCTGCGCTGTACGGAGCGCAAGGACGGGGCCGCGGCGCGCGCTTGAGCGTTGCCGGCGGGAAGCGATAGTTAGATGGAAGTCAACAAKACATGGCTACCTCATTCGACACCCAATACACCGATGTCAGCGGCCCGGCCGAGCTTCGGCTGTCCGACTACCTGGTGACGCTGGTCGACCACTGGCGCATGATTGCCGCCGTCACCTTGCTGGCGCTGGTGCTGGGCACCGTCTACGCCTTGCTGCAGAAACCGGTCTACCGCGCCGACGCCATGATCCAGGTGGAGGAGAGCAAGGGCGGCAACGCCGCCAATGCCAACCAGGGCTCGTCGCTGCAGACGCTGTCCTCGATCTTCGATCCCAACTCCTCCACGGCGGCCGAGATCGAGCTGATCCGGTCCCGGCTGGTGGTGGAGGAGGCGGTGCGCAAGCTGCATCTGGACATCGCGGCCAGGCCGCGCTACTTCCCGGTGATCGGCGCATGGCTGGCGGCGTACAACAGCGGGCTGGCGCCGCCCACGGAACTGCTTGGCCTGTCGCAGTACGCATGGGGCGCGGAAGCCATCACGATCTCGCAGCTCGACACGCCGCAGAAGTACTACGGCAAGGTGTTCAAGCTGATCGCCGACAGCGCGCACACCTATACGCTGCGGGACCCCGAAGGCAATGCGGTGCTGCAGGGCCGGGTTGGCGAGGAGGCCACCGGCACCACCGCGCTGGGCCCGGTGCGCATCCGCGTGGATGCACTGGTCGCGCGCAACGGGTCGCAGTTCGAGCTGGTGCGCGCATCCACCATCGGCACGGTGGAGCGTATCCAGCGCGCGCTCGCGGTGGCCGAGTCCGCCCTGCAGTCCGGCATCATCCGCGCCAGCCTGGAAGGGCCGGACCCCAAGCTCACCGCTGACATCGTCAACACCGTCGCGCGCCAGTTCGTGCAGCAGGACATTGGCCGGCGCTCCGCCGAGGCCGAGCACACGCTGGCGTTCCTGGACCAGCAGCTACCGGCGCTGCGCAAGGAGCTCGACCTGGCGGAGGAGCGCTACAACTCCTTTCGCAATCGGCAGGGCACCGTCAACCTCGGCGAGGAAAGCCGGCTGCTGCTGCAGCAGATCGTGGAGAACAAGACCAGCCTGGCCCGCTTGCAGACGCGGCTGGCCGAGATCCGTACGCACTACACCGACGCCAATCCGGCGGTGGTGGCGCTGATGGCGCAGATCGAAACGCTGAGCGCGCAGCAAAGCACGCTGCGCCGCAGCGTCTCCGTGTTGCCCGATACCGAGCAGACCGCGCTGCGGCTGGAGCGGGACGTGCGTGTGGATAC
>NZ_JBFTSF010000389.1:0-5112 GCF_056399905.1 Cupriavidus sp. 01L46 | reverse complement strand
TCAAGTCGGCCGGCTGTTGCGCTTCGAGCAGGAAGGTCAGGTGACTGGAAAGCATCGCGCCCGAAAGTTAACACTTCGGCGCAGCGTTTACAACTTCCTCTGACGCTACATACAAAAATGCCGTTCAGCTCTTAACTGAACGGCATTAGTCCCTATTGGGGGATTTTCTCAGGGAAATACCGTTCGTGTTGCAAACAGCGCACGCTAGCCTATCCGTGCTGAGAGCATCATTGCTTATCCATCGTGACCTATTCCGCGCTATGCAAAACAAGCGCCCGGCAGCAGGATTGGATCCATCACTCGGGTCAAGGCAGCACCGCACGGCTATCTCTACGGCCGCGCTCAGTTGGACGTCAGGGTTGTTTTTGGGATYGCTGCGGCGAGAATCGGTGCCTGTGAGAGGACGCGGCGCCTTCGTTGCTTAAATTCTAATCAAATCCGCAGCGGCCGTCGGCTGTCTGCCCCCGCCCGGCTTGTCCACAGGCTTATCCCGTGGCGCGATGGACAAATCCCTGCCCTCGGGCGCCTCCTTCAGGCCGGCCCGGGCTTGAACTTGGTTTTCGTCGCTGGCACCCGGCGCCTGGGCGACACCAGGCGGCGCGTCGCTGTCGCTTCCACTTCGGCGCGCTCGGCCCGCCGAAGCGCCGCGTCGAGTTCGGCTCGCAGGCCTCGTTGTGCCGCCTCGCCATGGTCAAGCGCCTGTTCTGCCTCCCCCAGTTGTCGGCTGAGCGTTTCGCGCTCGGCCTGCAACCGCACCCGCTCCTCCGCGCCCGCGACGGCCGCGTCTTGCGCCCTCACCTGCACCGCGGCCATCTCGGCGCGCAACTCCGCCGCCACCAGCTCTGCCTTCTGCCGCAGCGTGCGCTCCTGATCAATCTCGCGCAGCGCGCGGCGCTCAGTGGCGCTGGCCCGCTCCTGCGCTACCGCGACCTGCTCGCGGGTGCGCTCCAGGTCCGTCGAGAACTGCGTATGCATTTCGCCCAACTGGCGCTCGATCCCCTCGATCTGGCGCTTGCCCTCCTCCTGACGCGCCTGCGCGGCTGCGTGGGCCTGGCGCTCGGCTTCCAGTTCCCCTTGTAGCGCCGCACGCGCCTGCCGGACGGCGTCGAGTTCAGCCTGCACGACGGTTTTCTCCTGCTCGGCCACCGCCAGAGCGGCCCGCGCCTGGTCGCGCCGCGCTTCGGCCTCGCTCGCTTGGTGTCGGGCCTCCACGCGCAGCGATGCCAGTTMGCCGGCGGCAGCCTCGTTGGCGGCTTGCCAGATCGACTGCACGGCATCGGCGGCGATCTGCTTGAGCGCGTCCGGCAACTCGGGGTGCGCGATGGTCACGCGCATCTTGTCGCGCATGTCGTGCCAGAACTGCGCCAGCACCTCGGTCGGCGTGCCCATGCTGCCCTTGCGCACCAGCCCGTAGAGCTTGTTGGCGGTGGGCGTGATGCMGTAACGGAAGAACAGCAATCCGCACACCTCTCGATAGAGAGCACGAGTTTCCGGGAAGCGTTCGCGCAGTTTGACGATGTCAGCCTGCAGGATTTGCTCGTTTGCCGTGGTTTCTGGGCTAGCGGTCATGAGTTTTGAAGAGAATCCAGCAATTTTTAAATATTACTACGTAATACGTAAAATAGCTTGAATAAGCAAACAGGCTTTAGACATAACTGTTGTTCTGTCTGTTGTTCTGTCTGTTGTTCTGTCTATAATTACGTCTAATTTGCGAACGCGCCTCACGCCTCACCCATGGAATCCAGCCAGCTGTCCCTCGCCACCCTGCCCGCCACCCCGATCGAGCGCTTGCGCTTGCCCGCCGAGCTATCCGGCGCCGCCGGCAGCAACCGGGCGCGCGGCGGCACCCCGCAGATCTCGGCCGCCGACGATCTGGCGGCGGTGACGGCCTGGCTGGCCCGCTACGCCGACACCCCCGCCACCCTGCAGACCTATCGGCGCGAGGTGGAGCGGCTGCTGCTATGGGCCGTGATGCAGCATGGCAAGCCGCTGTCGTCGCTGACCCATGAAGATCTGCTGGTGTACGAGCGCTTCCTGGCTGACCCGCAGCCAGCCTGGCGCTGGGTGATGGCGTCGCGCAAGAAACTGGCGCGTGGTGCGCCCGAGTGGCGGCCTTTTGCCGGGCCGCTCTCCCCAGTCAGTGCGCGGCACACTATGGTGATCCTCAATGGCTTGTTCGCCTGGCTGGTCGACGCGGGCTACCTGGCCKGCAATCCACTGTCGCTGGCGCGCAGCCGGCGCAGCCTGCCCAAGCCGCGCATTACCCGCTACCTGAGCCACGACATGTGGCAAGCGGTCAAGGACGCCACCGATGCCATGCCGGGTACGACCGAAAGTGCGACCGAGCGCGACCGCCTGCACGCGGCGCGATGCCGTTGGCTGCTGACCGTGCTGTATCTCGGCGGCTTGCGCGCAGCGGAAGTGGCCAGCACGCGCATGGGCGCGTTTTTCTGCCGGCGCGACAGCCGGGGCCTGGAGCGGTGGTGGATGGAGGTAACGGGCAAGGGCAACAAGACGCGGCTAGTGCCGGCCACCGATGAGCTGATGGCGGAGTTGGCGCGCTATCGCGAGGCCTACGGCCTGCCGCCGCTGCCATTGCCAGGTGAGGATCGCCCCATCGTGCTGCCGATCATTGGCAAAGAAAGACCCTTGTCACGCGGCGCGCTGCATCTGGTGCTCAAGGAGATCTTCGCGATGGCGGCCGAGCGCCTGCGCGCGCGCGGACCGGATTGGGAAAGCCGGGCCGAGGTACTGGCCGGCGCCTCGGCGCACTGGCTGCGCCATACGGCAGGTTCCCATATGACGGACCAGCAGGTGGACCTGCGCTTCGTGCGGGACAACTTCGGGCATGCGTCCATCGCCACGACCAGCGCATACCTGCATACGGAAGACGATGCGCGGCATGAGGCCACGCAGGAACGGCACCGTATTGGGTGGAAGCGTCAGTACTAGCAGCCCCCTTTCCCTGCCAGCGCTCATACCAGATTTGGATCAACTGTCGGCGATTCACCTGCCTCGATGAGTGCCATGTGCAGCGTTTTGTTGGCAAGCCCAGCGCTTCGTCCAGCCGAACGGATAAATGAGGCGAGCCGATCGCGCCAGGGCTAGCACGGCCAGCACAGCGCACTACGCGCTCAACGTTTGCACGTATCCCTGCACCGAATGCCGGAATGCCCTTGGCGTGAGGTTGAACTGCTCGCGAAATGCGGTGGCAAAGTTTGCCGCGCTGGAGAAGCCGACTTGCGCGGCAATGTCGACGATCTTCAACGAGGTCTCTGCCAGCAGGCGCTTCGACAGGAGCAGTCGGCTCTCTCGCAGGTATTCGAATACGGTCTTGCCCAGCTGCTCGCGGAAAACACGCGATAAGCGTTTTTCGTGGGTACCAAAGCGCCGTGCGAGCTCTGCCAGGTTCGGCGTGGCGGCAAGGCTATCGGTCAGATACTGGGCGACCGCCTGAACCAGTACCTGGTCCCCGCTGAGGGTTGAAGGCGACAGCACGACATCGTCCGCAGGGCGCCGCGCCGCCAGCGCGAGGTGAATCCTGATGCGCGCCGACACCTCCACCGGCTCGGACTGCCTAAGGATATAGTCCACTCCACCGTTCTGCAGACCGTACAGGCGTTCCTCGATGCTGTTGGCGTCGGTCAGAAAGATAACGGGGATGTCCCTGGTCCGTGGATTCGCCTTGAGCAGGCGGCAGGCGGAGAAGCCGTCGAGGCCAGGCAGCCGCACGTCCAGCAGGATCAGGCTGGGCGAAAGCGCTTGCGCCCGGTGATAGCCCTGCGCGCCATCGAATGCCACGCTGACGCGATACTGCTCGCTGCACAGCAGTTCGATCAATGGGCGCAGCTCGTCGGGCCGGCTGTTGACGATCAAAAGATGGGCGCGGGCAACACCGGTGCCGGCGGTCTTGCCCTCCGTGCCATTTTCACTATGCGAGACAGATCCATGCGACGTATAAGCGGTCATATTGAGCCATAGGCGGAAATACCAGCCGGGTCATCTCGGCCTCATGTGCGATCACACGATCCGGCGAGAGAGACGTTCCCACCACTACCTGTCCGCCGCCAGGAGCGTGACGCCCAGCCGATGGAAAGTACATTGCCTGCGCGGGCCACGCCGACGCATCGGGCGTCACTCCCTGCCCTCGCCACCGTGTTCCAGATGGACACTCCGGATAAGCCAATGGCACGCTTTCTCCCGCGAAAGTCCATCGCTGGATCGGGACGAGATGTTATCAGGGATATCAAACAAGACAAGCAGTCAGCCAAACAATATTGATAAATAAAAATTCCAATCCTGTCGAGATCCCAAAGTCCAAAGCACCTCTTCCAATCCATCCATCAACCAACATTGCCTTGCGCTTATGAATTGCTTTTCATAATTCGTAAATTCCAAAAAACCACATTAGACATACCTCCCTCATTTGGGTGAGGTTGACGCATTGACCGCATCTCCGTAAGCGTGTCACCCATACGCGTCCCAACTTGCGACCACGGGGCCTGGAAGCCATCGCTCCGAGTCGCTCCGCCATAGGAAATCGGCCATTGATCCCCTCGGACCGGGGGATATTTCTGGAAAAACGCTGTCACTCATATCCTGGCGCCACGAATCCCCCGCCGCATCGCCCCACGAAAGCACTCCGCTCAAGCAAGGCAACGTGCTATTTCTCCCTACTTTTTAGATTGTCAAAAAATGTAAGCAATTCGCCTATTCAAAGGTTTTTTCCTATCCAGCAAACACTTGCATTGAATTGGACTCCTAGAATCCGTCCCGAATTGCTTGCACGATGCAATACGTCAGCGCTAAATCCAGCTTTGCGTACCAGCCGGCAACCTAATAAAACATATATCTTGAGAGAACCAGCCGGCATGAGAGTGCTTTCGATTGTGGGAACTCGGCCCGAAGCCATTAAGATGGCGCCGCTCGTGCAAGCGCTGAATCGCGAGCCTGGCGTGCACAGCGTGCTGTGCGTCAGCGGCCAGCACCGGCAGATGCTGGATCAGGTGATGTCGCTGTTCGCGCTGCAGGCGGACTATGACCTCGATATCATGGCGCCAAACCAGACGCTGAACGGCCTTTTCGGCCTCCTGGTGGCACGCTTCGATCAGG
>NZ_JBFTSF010000388.1:0-5135 GCF_056399905.1 Cupriavidus sp. 01L46 | reverse complement strand
TTCCAGCACCTTGCAGATCTTGAGGATGCGCTGGCAATAGGCGCCGTTCTGCGGCACCAGCACCTTGCCGTCGCGCGGTACCACGTTGGCGATGGCGGCTTCCACCGAGAAGGTGCCGCTGCCCTGCATGGGCACGCAGACGTGCGTATCCTGCCCGCGCACGATGGCGATCAGGTCGTCGCACAGGCTGCGCGTGATGGCGTTGAAGCTGGTGTCCCACGATCCCCAGTCGCGCAGCATGGCTTGCTTGGTGGCGAGCGAGGTGGTGAGGGGGCCGGGGGTCAGCAGGATGGGATCGTTGCCGCGGATCATGGAGTGCTCCTGGATTGGGATCAGGGGAGTGATTGGCATCCGGCCGGATGCCGATTGGTCGATGCGCCCGGATTGCCGCCGCGCCTGGGTCTAGGCGTTCAGTACGCGCTGCAGCAGGTAGTCATGCAGGCAGGCAAAGGCGCAGGTCAGCGCCACCAGGGTGGCCATGGCGGCGGCCGGGCCGATGTCGCCGCTTTCGTCCAGGTTGACGATTTCCACGGATGCCAGCTTGGTGGGGCTCCTTGTGGCATTCTAGGTGGTATTGTGTGTCAATTTGGTGAATTTGTTGCGGTGCTATGGGGCATGTTGCACCACCACCGCACCGCCTCATATCACCGTTAAACCGTTGTTTTGCAACACTTACAAGACGTATGCCAGGTTTTTTCGGAGATGTTCGCGGTGTTTCGTGTCCATCACCGTTGCTTGGTTTGTTGACAATATACAAACTGCTTGCTTTAATGACAACCAGGATTTTCGATGTACCCGAATCAGGAGTCTTCATGTCACGGCCAGCCGCTCAGTCGAGCGATATCGCGATCCTGCAGAGCCAGTCGCTGACCACCCTGGTGCAGCGCGAGCTTGAAATGCGTATCGTGTCCGGCGGCCTGCTGCCAGGCGCCAGGCTTAATGAAATCGAACTCGCGGGCGAGTTCAATGTGTCGCGCGGCCCGCTGCGCGAAGCCTTCCGGGCGCTGGAGCAGGCCGGCCTGCTGCGCACCGAGAAAAACCGCGGCGTGTTCGTGCGCGCCATCTCCCTGGAAGAAGCCGACGAGATCTATGCGCTGCGCGCGGTGCTGGATGAGTACGTAGGCCGGCTGCTCGCTGCCAACATCACGGCCCAGGGCGTGCGCGAGCTGCGCGCGCTGATCGAGGCCATGGGCGCGGCCAGCGCCGCGCGCGACCTCGACGAATACACCCGTCTGAATCTCACCCTGCATGACCGCATGGTGGAACTCGCCGGCAACCGCAAGCTGGTGGACACCTACCGGCGCCTGGTCAAGGAACTCACCTTGTTCCGGCGCGAGGCGCTTTCCGCCGACAGCAAGGCCATCCCCACCTCTACCCGCGAGCACCGCGAGATCGTGTCGGCCATTGCCGCGCGCGATGTCGAGCTGGCGGGCAGGCTGATGCGCGAGCACGTGGAACGCGGCCGCGCCCGCATGCATGCCGCCGTGGCGCCAGTGGATGGCGGCGCCGCAATCGATCAGCCCTGAAGCCTTTGCTTTCCCGCACAGGAACCCCGACATGTCGAACCCGAATCTTTCCAGCGTCGCCGCCCCGAGCATCACTGTCAATCAGCGCACCTACCAATGGATGAAACAGCCCGTGGTGGTGGTCTGCGTGGACGGATGTGAATTCGATTACCTGGAAGCCGCCGCCGCCAGCGGCCGCGCGCCGTACCTGAAGCGCCTGCTGGCCGAGGGCGCGAGCTTTCGCGGGGCGTGCGTGGTGCCCACCTTCACCAACCCGAACAACCTGTCCATCGTGTGCGGCGTGCCGCCGGCGGTGCACGGCATCTGCGGCAACTACTTCTTCGACCGCAGCGCCAACGGTGGCCGCGGCGAAGAAGTGATGATGAACGACCCCAAGTACCTGCGCGCCGGCACCATCCTGGCCGCCTTTGCCGATGCCGGCGCCAGCGTGGCGGTGGTGACCGCCAAGGACAAGCTGCGCCGCCTGCTCGGCCACGGCATGCGCGGCATCTGCTTCTCGTCGGAGAAGGCCGATCAGGCCACGCTGGAGGACAACGGCATCGACAACGTGCTGGACCTTGTCGGCATGCCGGTGCCGAGTGTGTACAGCGCCGAGCTGTCCGAGTTTGTCTTCGCCGCCGGCGTGCGGCTGATGGAAACCCGCCGGCCGGACCTGATGTACCTGTCCACCACCGACTACATCCAGCACAAGTTCGCCCCCGGCTCGGATGGCGCCAACGCGTTCTACGCCATGATGGACAAGTACCTGGCGCAGCTCGACGCGCTCGGCTGCGTGGTGGCGCTCACCGCCGACCACGGCATGAACGCCAAGCACGACGACGCTACCAAGGCGCCCAACGTGATCTACCTGCAGGATCAGTTCGATAGCTGGCTCGGCCGTGGCGTGGAAGCCGGCGGCGCGCGCGTGATCCTGCCGATCACCGATCCCTATGTGGTGCACCACGGCGCGCTAGGCTCCTACGCCACCGTCTACCTGCCGGAAGATGTCGACCGTGCCGCGCTCAAGGGCAAGCTGGCGGCCCTGCCGGGCATCGAAAGCGTGCTCGACAACGCCGAAGCCTGCGCGCGCTTCGAGCTGCCGCCGGACCGCGTGGGCGATCTGGTGATCGTCAGCGGCAAGCACGTGGTGCTGGGCACCAGCCAGAGCCGCCATGACCTGTCCGGGCTGGACGCACCGCTGCGCTCCCACGGTGGCGTGTCGGAGCAGACCGTGCCGCTGGTATTCAACCGCGCCACGGCGGGTATTCCCGGCAAGGCACAGTTGCGCAACTTCGACATCTTCGACGTCGCGCTCAATCACTTGCACTGAGCGCCGCCCGCATCCGTATCCGTATCCGCATTCGCCTCCGATTCGCATCCGTCCCGAACTCTTGACGCGAGAACCGACATGAACGCCCCAACGTTTTCCACCGGCCAGGTCAGCCCGCACTTCCGCGCCGAAGCGCTGCGCATCGATGGCAAGAAGGTCATGCGCGAGCGCGTGATCGACGTGTGCAACCCGTACGACGGCGCGCTGGTCGGGACCGTGCCGATGGCCAGCGTGGAAGACGTGCGCCAAGCATTCGCCGTGGCGCGCGCCTACCGCTCCACGCTGACCCGCTTCGAGCGCGCCGCCATCCTCAACCGCGCCGCAGCGCTGCTGCGCGAGCGCGTGGAGGAGGCGTCCGACCTGATCACGCTGGAGTCCGGGCTGTGCAAGAAGGATTCGCTGTACGAGATCGGCCGCGTGGCCGACGTGCTCGGCTTTGCCGCCAACGAAACCCTGCGCGACGACGGCCAGCTGTTCTCGTGCGACCTGACCCCGCACGGCAAGAAGCGCCGCGTGATGACCCAGCGCTCGCCGTTCCTCGGCGTGATTTGCGCCATCACGCCGTTCAACCATCCGATGAACCAGGTCGCGCACAAGGTGGCGCCGTCCATCGCCACCAACAACCGCATGGTGCTCAAGCCTTCGGAGAAGGTGCCGCTGTCCGCCTACTACCTGGCCGATATCCTCTATGAAGCCGGCTTGCCGCCGCAGATGCTGCAGGTGGTCACGGGCGACCCACGCGAGATCGCCGACGAACTGATCACCCACCCCTCGGTGGATCTGGTCACCTTCACGGGTGGCGTCGGCATCGGCAAGTACATCGCCAACAAAGCCGGCTACAAGCGCGTGGTGCTGGAGTTGGGCGGCAACGATCCACTGATCGTGATGGACGATGCCGACCTGGAACGCGCCACCGACCTGGCGGTGCAGGGCTCGTACAAGAACTCCGGGCAACGGTGCACAGCCGTCAAGCGCATGCTGGTGCACCAGGCCGTGGCGGACCGGTTTACCGAGCTGGTGGTGGAAAAGACCCGGGCATGGAAGTACGGCGACCCCATGGACCGCACCGTGGACATGGGCACCGTGATCGACGCCCAAGCCGCCGCGCTGTTCGAGTCCCGCGTGAAGGAGGCCGTTGCGCAGGGCGCCCGCCTGGTGCTTGGCAACCACCGCGACGGCGCGCGCTACTCGCCTACCGTGATCGACCGCGTGGATCCCGCCATGACGGTGGTGCGGGAGGAAACCTTCGGCCCGGTCTCGCCCATCATCACCTTCCGCGATATCGACGACGCCATCCGCATCTCCAACGGCACGGCCTTTGGCTTGTCCTCCGGTGTGTGCACCAACCGCATGGATGACTTTGCGCGCTTTGCCGATGAATTGCAGGTGGGCACCGTCAACCTGTGGGAGGTGCCCGGCTACCGCATCGAGCTGACGCCATTTGGCGGCATCAAGGATTCGGGGCTTGGCTACAAGGAAGGGGTGCAGGAGGCGATCAAGAGTTTTACTAATCTGAAGTCGATTACGATGCCGTGGGGATAGGGGGGAGGGGGAGGGGGGGAAGGGGGGCATTCGTTGGCGGTGTTGGTTTTTGGACCCAAGTGCCATACGACATCCCCCTGCGGGGGCTGCCKGTCACTCTTCTTTGCGTCGGCAAAGAAGACTAACGAGAAGAAAGCCGACCCTGCCGGGCGCAGAGCAATCGCGGGTGCTAAGGGTGCTGGTTTCGTCGTACGGCCGCAGTTCTGCTGGCATCTGCCGGTACCGGGTTGAAGGGCCCCGACGCTGCCAATTTCCGGGATGCGTGGTGCGGCCCCCGGTAGCAGAATCCTTGCCCATTCGCCAATCTGCCGTTACCGGCGCGCGCCATCACGACACATCGCCCGTCAATGGTTTCGTGGTGGGGCGGGCGCGGTGGTGAAGGTCTCGGGCCAATCAAGGCGGTGCCACCGCGCCCACGACGGAACCGGTGCGCCTGCAACTTCGTGGCCGGCCGCTGCGCGAGCGACAGACGGCTTGAAGCAAGTGATGTCCGCTACCGGGGGGCTCACCACGCATCCCGGAAGCTGGCAGGTTCGTGGCCAGTCCAGCCGGTACCGGCAGAAGCCCGCCGGAACTCCGGGCCGTACGACGAAATCATCGATACTCGAAAGCCTTATTGCTCTGCGCCCGGCAGGGTCGGCTTTCTTCTCGTTAGTCTTCTTTGCCGACGCAAAGAAGAGATGGTATGAACGCGCCCCGCCCTCCCATGGAGCGCGAGACGTCGAAGAAGTCTTGCGGGGTGGGGCAAAACTGCCCTG
>NZ_JBFTSF010000387.1:0-5161 GCF_056399905.1 Cupriavidus sp. 01L46 | reverse complement strand
GATTGACCGTCAGAGTCATCGATAGGCCGGTCTGTCAACAKGTTGGCCAGTGAGGCGTGGATGTAATCCACACCCAGTTCCAACAGCCGGTCGACAAAGGCAAGCGTCTGGTCAATGCGATACCCTCTCCAAGTTGCGTGAGATGCGATGCTCAGACTGCGTTGCTAGCTCTCAACGCATACTTCGCCACCATCGCCTTCACCTCACTGACCAGGTCGCAGCCCCTGCGACATCAAAGAGCTTGACCAGCACCATCGGATCGTTCGCCTCCGACTGTGAGCCGAGCGGATAGCCCGCCATCTTTTGAAGCAACTGCGTATGCAGCTTGTTTTCCATCGGTGACATCTCCAACGCCATGCATATCGAAGGCGAGGGAAATCGTCACCCTGGGCAGGGAAGCGATTTCCCCGCTGGGATCAACAGAAAGACGACGTTCAGCAGTCGTCGAGCGTATTCACCAACTTCGCCAGCTTTCGAATGTCGTCGGCGGCCAGTTCCACAGTGAAACTGTCGGAGACCGGGTCATCGAGGTCCTGGTGGCGCTCACACTCCTTCAGCACCTGCCGAGCGAAGGTCAAGAGCGTCAACGATGCGTCATAGCACCGCATCATCGAAACCGATGAATCCGCCTCCGGCAAGTCGTCCACCTCGTGCACCGACATGCCCTGGATGAGACGTTCCGCTTTGGCAGGCTCGAACMCGTGCTGCAGGATCGGCATGCTCTCGGTGTCTTTCCAGAGCGTGCCGGCGTCTAGCGCGCGACGCACGATGGATGTCGCCCCGTCTTCATGTGGCGCGGAGACACCTACCGTGAGACGCTGCACATACCCAAGCTCCAGCGTCACCAGGAACTTCGGATAGTTCCGGCTCATGCCTTGCCAGAACGGAACGTGACCGCTTTGGGCAGGTTGGCGATGGAAGCCAGCGGATAGATTGCGCAAGAATTGCATTTCAAGACTCCTTGAAGATGCGGGTTCCGGCATGACCCCGATCGGGGATGCGGTCCCCTCGGGATGGTTGAAACAATCACACTCCAGATCCCGAAGGATCCACAGCCATTACAGGAGCCAAGCTGTGTTTGATACCAACGTCAACAACGGATCCACAGGCGCACCAGGTTGTCCCCGGAGACACTCGTGTTTCCCTTGCGTTTTGCGGCAAGCCGCAGATAGCGCACCAGCACTTCCAGGTCATGATCGGAAGCCTGCGCGAACCAGTCGTTCCAGTGCTGCCAGAACGATTTGCGATTTCCCTCCATATCGATTCTCCTAACAACGGGAATCGATCCCAGGGGACGGATTCCCCAGGTGGGTGGAAACATCACGGCGTCAGCAACACCTCACTGATCGCCCTCTTCCTCGAGTTCGCCGAACAAATCCCAGACAAAGCGAGCCGGTCGAAAGCTAATACCATCGACCTTGAATCCTTCTCCGTAATGGCGGAAGGCTTCGACTCAATACACTGCACCATCACGCCTTTAGGCCACCAGCAGCGGGTCACGCCGTCGAAGGCATAACCGAGCTCAATGAGCCGGCCTTGTTGCGCATAGCGTTGGAACCGTGGCAGACCTTCGTCCAGCACAACACATAAGCMGGCTTCGAGGCGTTCGTAAAAGATACTCTCGCCAAAGAGCTGACAGTCATTACACGGAGCGTGCCTGGTATCGCGGTCCTCGCGGTGGCCCGGACTGACAACGCCATCGTCAAACTCGGCATCGAAATCGAAACCGGGTGGAACATCGACGTAATGGTCGACCAGACTGTGTTCAGAAGACGAATACATGGTGAGATCTCCCGTCAGTATTTGAGCGGCAGACGCACCAGTTTCCCGAGCAGGAGGCGTCAGCCCGCAAGGGTGGAAAGGGGACAGCCATCAGTAGATGGCCGCGGGTGAATCATTGGAACGTGGGGGTTCAGTCCAACGCCCTGCTGCTACATGGCCGGTTACTGTGAGCCTGCGCATCCGTGAGGATGCAGCTTGGGAGGCGTACAGACTCAGGGAGTTCCGGTAATCCTGCGCATAGCGAACAACTTACATCACATCCCCAACTGGCAAGCCAGTCTGAAACCATTTCAGAGACTCAGTTTCATCCTAAGGGCGCAAGCCAAGCTTGCTGAGCGTTGAATTAGCCGGACAACGCACAAACCGGGAACATCCTGTGACAACCTGGAGGTTCCGAAAGGGGGGAACCCCTTCAGAGCCCACCAGGTCAGCGACTCAAGCATACGACCCGGTACGGCGGGGACGTTGGCTGTAGCCAGTACTTTGGCTCGTGTTTCGCGAAAGCTGGCGGCCTTGAGAGCCGTTCGTATCGCGAGACTGCTGCGCATTGCCTTGGCGAGTATCGCGTGCGTACTGCGGTGCACGTGAATTGTCATCTTGGCCATCGCGGTTGCGTTGGACGTTGCTTTGACCTTGATCCCGCGAGAACTGACGTCCACGCGAATCGTTGTCATTGCGACGTCCTGGGTTGCCAAAGCGTCGGTCGTTCTGCTGGGGACGATGTTGCTGCTGATTCTCGTCTTCCGGCAGATCGACAAACTCCTGGTCAACCTTGGCCATCGTGATCTTGAGCAAACGCCCACGAATCACGGTACGGATTTCGCCTTGCGATTCGCCCTCCCTAACCTCATAGGCCTGGGCAGACGGATCTCCGAGCTTGAAACCRATCAAGACTTTCCGATCGGCGAGTACATCCTGCTCGAGCATCTTGACGATTTCCTTGGCGCGTTGGCCGACAACGTAGACGTCGCAGTACGTGTACTGGGCGTCATCGCGTTTGCCACGCAGAGCAGCGATATTGCAGGCGAGCACAGGACCATTGTCGGTCGGCACATCACGCACGCGTGAGAGATAGCCGATACCAGACATGTGGAGATCGAAGTACTGCGATTGGGCTTGTTGGGAAGCGGATTGGGATTGCGACATGGTGGGCTCCTAGAATGAAAAAAGGGAGTCCACACATCCCGGCGGGAGTGTTAGAACCCCCAGCTGGGACAATCAATCAGATTTTCATCACATCCAAGATCCCAGAGGGATCCGTTGCCATTTCATGGACCGAGCAACGTTCAAGGGCGTCAGGTGAACTGACAGGGATTGATCCGATAACCGAGATCAGACGGGGCCGAGGCCAGCTAAAACAGGTTCTATTCAACGCGAAGATTTGAGAGACGTCAAGCACCTCTGGATGCCGTCAATCTCACAAGATAGAGGATTGGCCGTGGTTCGTAAAAAATCCGCCATATCTTCGCTAAGCCTCTGATTTTTATAGGAACTCCACCCATAGCGGATAGCGAACCGCCGGCCCCAATCGAAAGGGGCCGCGAATGTGGACCACTGACGACACAGGGGGCAATCAGGGCAGTGGGACACGGCCAAAGCCCGCGTCCTTGGCCCCTTTAGTGATCGTGCCACCGCTGCAATTCGGCAGTCTTGAGACGACGCTATAAGTGTAAGCCTCCGATCAGTACCGTCTGGACGTTGAAGCATCGATAAGCACAATAAGTCCCCGCCAAATCAATTAGTGGGACCCTATGTCGCAGTCAGTTGAGGATCAAGAGGATCGTTACCGTCGGKAACCAAGACGCCTCTTCTCCAACGGCGACAGGAACTGCCAGAACCCGGACTCCGGTTGCGAAGMGCTTCAGGAACGGGCTTTCCTAAGCGCCGAACGCGCCGCTTGCGGGGTCTTTCCGGTCCATGCCTGAAATGCCCGTGCGAAGGAGTTAGGATCCTCGAAGCCCAGCAGAAAGGAAATCTCTGCGCCGGACATCGACGAATTGACGAGATAGTGTCGTGCGAGCGACTCACGCATGGTGTCCAGCGTCTCCTGAAAACTCGTGCCTTCGTCTTTCAATCTGCGCTGGAGAGTCCGCGTGCTGACCCCGAGCTTGCGGCATACGACACTCATCGACAGTTCACCGGCCGGCAGCGCCTCGAGCAGTACGCTGCGCAGTCGTTCCACCATGCTGGCAGTTCGGTCCAGCTCCGCCAGCCGCTGACGCAGGGCGGGCTCGAAATAAGACCACATCTTGTGGTTCTCGGTCAGGAAGGGGCGCTCAACGTCCGCTGCCGCAAAAACCAGTGTGGCCAATGAGGTGCAGTCGACCGGTACGCCGAAGTAGTCCTCGTACGCACGCAGGTCCGACTCCGATCGCGGCGGAACGGGCCAACCTACCCGCAACGGTTGCACGTGGCTGCGCGTAGCGAGTCGTGCGAGTTGCACGAAGAACACCAGCTTGAACGCCAGGAACACGCTCGGCGCAGACTCCGTGCGGTCCAGGAAGTCGATTGTGACGGTGCAGTGCGCAGCCGTGCGTCCCACGTTGATCTCGATCGGGGCAACCAGCTTGACGTACTTCGCAATGCGGTGAAGTGCACCCGCCATGTTGGCGCTGCAGAGCGCGGCAAAAAGCTCCGGGTCGAACCAGTCGGAGGACATCACCTGCGCAACGCGCAATGGTGCCGGGCAGTCTGCCTGCACAGCCTCGGCTTCGGCCTCGATAGCTCTCCAGAGTTTGAAGAAATCCCTCGAGTCCAGGCGCACGTTTTCGCGCGCAAACAGATCGCCCGGKAGTTGTGCGCGGCGCAGCACGCTCGGCGTCGCCAATCCTGCGTCCTGCATCAGTAACCGCCAACCCGGCCACACTGCGTAGCCCAAAGCAGGACCGCGGTAATCATTCGGCGGGAGTTTGTGTTCTGTAGACATGAACGAAGTTTAAGCGGTCGATCGCGCCAGCGCACTCGCCGAACGCGCCAACAGAGTACGCCATTTTGGCGCGTTTCGCAGCTTAATTGGCGCGTTTGGCGAGTGCGCGTGGCACTCCTCAACGGCAAAGTAGTCGCCAAGCTCGAACCCGCCTACTCCGACTGGGAATTACCAATCCTGGCCTGCATGGCAGAGACAACATGCCGTACCTTTGGAGAAGTAAAAGTGAAAAAGACAGTTCTGATCACGGGCGCATCCTCGGGCTTCGGCCTGCTGCTCGCCAACAGCCTGCACAAGCAAGGCTTCGACGTCATCGGTACCAGCCGCGAGCCTGAAATGCACGTAGGCAAGGTCCCTTTCAAGCTGTTACGCCTGGACATCGGCGACGACAACTCCATCAGCGCCTTCACTGAAGAGCTGTTCCGCAACATCAAGCAATTGGATGTGCTGGTG
>NZ_JBFTSF010000386.1:0-5164 GCF_056399905.1 Cupriavidus sp. 01L46 | reverse complement strand
GGTACGCACCGCGCGTGCACCGACGGCGCATTGCCATCGCCCCGCTAGCGTCGAGCGCGGCCAACCGCCAGCCACGCCCGCGCGCCCGCGCGCCAGCGCAAGCTGGCGTAGGCACGCCGGGTGGGCATGCGAGTTGACCATGCCATGCGGCTGGCTCAGGTCCCCAGGTTCAGGCCAAAGTTCACCTTGAACAGGATCAGGATGCCGAAGATGGCGAACAGCGCCGCGGCGACGAAGCGCATCTTGGAGAGCGGGATGATGCGGGTCAGGCGTTCACCCAGCAGGACCGCGGGCACGTTGGCCGCCATCATGCCGAGCGTGGTGCCGACCACGACCATGCTCAGGTTGGCATACTGCGCGCCTAGCGCAATGGTGGCGAACTGCGTCTTGTCGCCCATCTCGGCGAGGAAGAAGGCCACGACAGTGGTGGCGAAGGCGCCGGCGCGCTTGCCGTTGTTCCCTTCGTCGTCCAGCTTGTCGGGGATCAGCGCCCAGGCGGCAAAGGCCAGGAAGGCGATGCCCAGCACCCAGCGTGTCACATCCGGGCTGACGTGCGATGCAGCCCAGTCGCCCAAGGCGGCGGCAAAGAGGTGGTTGAAGATGGTTGCGACGAAAATGCCCGCAATGATGCTCCACTGCTTGCCGGGAAACCGGGAGGCCAGGAGAAAGGAAAGGAGCTGAGTCTTGTCGCCCATTTCAGCCAGGGCGACCATACCGAACGAAGCAATGAGTGCTTCCATGTGACATCCAAAGGGGGCCGGCAACAAACGAACCAATGACTTCGCTGCCCAGTGCCAGCCCCAGCTGGTGGACAGAAAAGTCAAAGGTCTCGCTGAGCCAATCAGGCTGCCGGCGCCATGGTTTTTTGTACCAAGTATGTTGACGCGGGCCCCTCCAGTGGGGACTGGAGGCTAGCTACTCCCCTAAGACGGCGCAGATGATACCACAGGCTTGCGCTGGCGAGGATCCGGTGCCCCGGCGCCCCGGCGCTCAAAACGCCTTGCTCACGAACACGCGCCTTGTGCCATTTGACGCACACCTTTGCCGCGAACAATACTAGAGCGCTTTGGGGGCGCCCAGGCTCCATCCATGCCAGACCATACCGACTTACGATGACCCAGCCCGATATCCATGACCACGCCTCCCTGATCAGTGCCTTCCGGCGCGGCCACCGTCCCGCCTACCTGTTTTTCTGGGGCCACAGCGCCAGGCCGGGAGCCGCGGTGGGCAAGGAGTGCCTGTCGCAGTGGTGGCCCGCGCGGTTCAGCGTGGATGGCCAGGTGTTCGCCAGCGCCGAGCATTTCATGATGGCTGGCAAGGCGCGCCTGTTCGGCGACGAGGCTGCCCTGGCGCGGATCCTGGCGGCGCCTTCGCCCGCCGCGGCCAAGCGGCTCGGCCGCGAGGTGCGCGGCTTTGACGAAGGGCGCTGGAATGCCGCGTGCCAGGCGCTGGTGACGCAGGGCAATATCGAAAAATTCCGCCAGAATCCGGACCTCGCTGGCTACCTGCTCGGCACCGGGCGGCGCGTGCTGGTGGAGGCCAGCCCGGTGGACCGCATATGGGGCATCGGCCTGGCCGCTGACGATCCGCGCGCGGCCAATCCCGATCAGTGGCGCGGGCCCAACCTGCTCGGATTTGCGCTGATGGCTGCGCGCGAGGCGCTCAGGGAAGGCGCGGCGCATTAGAACGGGAGGAAGGGGGAAGGGGCGGAGTCATCCGCCCCTTCCCCTGATCCTGATCAGTCCTCGGCGACGAAGCCGGTAGACTCCACAATCGGCTTCCAGGCGGCGCGCTCCAGCTGGATGCGGTGCCGCGCGTCCTGGCCAGGCCTGGCTGCCACTTCCAGCCCAAGGGCTTCCAGCTTGCCGGCGGTCGCGGCATTGCCGGAGGCGACGATGAACATCTTCTCGACCTTGGCAACGACATCCGGCTGGGTGCCAGCCGGCAGGAACGCGCCGTACCAGCTGGTAGCGTACTCATACTGGCTGAAGCCTTGCTCCTTCAGGGTCGGCACGTCCGGTAGCGCCTTGGCGCGCCGCGTGCCGCTCACGCCCAGGAACTGCAGCTTGCCGCCCTTGTACAGCGGCATCATGCTGGCCACGGCATCCCAGCCGATCGACACCGTGCCGCTGATCACGTCGACCAGCATCGGGGACGCGCCGCGATAAGCAGCCGGCGTGATGGCGATGCCGGCGGCCTTGCCCAGGGCTACCGTGCCGAGGTGGCCGGCGCTGCCGATGGTCGCCAGGCCCAGGCTGGCGCTATTGGGATTGCGCTTGGCCCACTCCACGTACTCCTTCATGTTCTTGTACGGCTGTTGCACGCCCGCCGCGATCACGGTTGGCACGTCGGTCAGCACGGCCGCGGGCACCAGGTCCTTGTCCGCGTCGTAGCCCAGCTTTTTGTAGGTCAGCGGGAAGATGGTGAACAGCGGCGACGGCCCGATGAAGATGGTCTTGCCATCCGGCTTGGCGCGCTTAACGTAGTCGAGCGCCAGGCGGGCCGATGCGCCGGGTTTGTTCTCCACGATGACGGCGCCATGCCCATCCTGGCGCAGTTGCTCGGCATAGATCCGCGCGAGGCTGTCGGCCGCGCCGCCGGGCGCGTAGCCGACGATGATGTGCATCGCGGCATCCGGGTTGTCCGCCGCGCTGGCCGGCCGGGGCAGGGCGAGAACAGCAACGGCGCAGGCCGACAGCGCCAGGGTGTGGATCACGAGGTTGCGGCGTAAAGCTTGGGTCATGGCGGATGCGGTGGCGAGGTCTATCGGTGAGAAGGGGGGGCGGTTGGGGGCGGTTGCAGCGGATTACGATTGCGGCCACTGACCAAGCAGCCCGTGCGACGCCTCGAACAGCGCCGACACACGCAGCAGTTCAGCGTCGCCGCGAAACTGGCCCACCAGCTGCAAGCCGATTGGCAGCCCGTCGCTGCCAAAGCCGCAGGGCAGGCTGATGGCGGGGTGGCCGGTCATGTTGAATGGCATGGTCCACGGGAACCAGTGCGCGCGCACGTTTTCGAAAGCCTCGCCGTCGATGTCGATGGTGCCGAACAGGTCCTGCCCGATGGGCAGCGCCGTGCGCGTCAGCGTAGGCATGGCGAGGAGGTCGCCGCGCTGCAGCAGCGCCTGCACGCGCTGGAACAGCTTCGTGCGGTCGAACATGGCTTGCTGGTACCCCACGCCGCTGACCTGCGCGGCGGAGGCCACCTGCCGCAGGAAGGTGGCGCTGAGCTGGTCGCCGTGCTCCTCGGCAATCGCGGCAAAGCGCGCGCGCCAGACCGTATGGTTGATGGCGCGCCAGATCGGCTCCACATCAAAGCCTTCGCCGGAGAAGGGTTCGAGCTCCGCGCCAAGCTCGGCCAGCTTGGACAGGCTCGCCTCGAATGCCCGGGCCACCTCCGCCGATGCCGGGCGTCCTGGCGGCGTCAGGCAGTAAAGGATGCGGCGCCCGCGCAGGTCGCCTTGCGGGCGCGCCGCGCTGGCATAGTCCGGCTTGGGCACGCCGATGGACCAGGGGTCGCAGGCATGCTCGCCGGCCATCGCCTGCAGCATCAGGCCGGTATCCGCGACCGTGCGCGTGGTCGGCGTGACATAGGTCTGGTTGCCGAACAGGTCCTGCGCCTGGCTGTGCGGAATCACGCCGTTGCTCTGCTTGATGCCGACCACGCCGTTGCAAGCGGCCGGAATCCGCGTGGAGCCACCGCCATCGGTTGCGACCGCCAGCGGCGCAATGCCGCTGGCCACGGCAACCGCCGCGCCGCCGCTCGATCCGCCGCTGGTGCGCTCGCGGCTCCAGGCATTGCGCGTGCGGCCAAACAGCGGCGAATCGGTCAGGCATTTGGAGCCGAATTCGGGCGTGGTGGTCTTGCCGATCAGGATGGCGCCTTGCTCGCGCAAGCGGGCAATGGCCACCGCATCGTGGTCGGGCACGTTGTCCCGGTACGGCGCCGCGCCAAATGTGGTGCGCACGCCCTTCGTATTGACGATGTCTTTCGCGGTGAAGGGAATGCCGTGCAGCAGCCCAAGTGGCTTGCCCGCCATCACGGCTTGCTCCGCCTCGCGGGCCGCGGCGATGGCTTCGTCGGCGCACAGCGTGATGAAGCAGTTCAGCTCGGGCTGCAGCCGGGCGGCGCGGTCGAGCACGGCCTGCGTGAGCTCGACGGGTGAGATTTCCTTGCGGGCGATGCGGCCTTGCAGTTCGGCGGCGGACAGGAAGCAAAGCGCATCGCTCATTGGCGGGCGTCTCCAGAAAGCGTCTCGGGGGGCTGGATGCCGCGCCTTGCGTGGCGTCTTGCTTTTGGTTTTTGGATCCAGAATCCAGTGTTTGCGGCTATAGTAGACCCGTGCGCAGCCCTTGTAAACTGCGTCACCCGGGCAGGATCACCCCGCGCCCAACTGGCGCCCAACTGGCACCAAGTTGCGTGACGCCGCGTGAAATTGCGTCAATAAAGTGCAGAGGGCAGACGGCAAATGGCAGAAACATTCGAATGGCAAGGCCGGGTGCGGCTGGTCGAGGAAGTCGCCCAGGTCCTGCGCCAACGCATCTATCGCGGCGTCTACCCGCCGGGCAAGCCGCTGCGGCAGGTGGAGATTTCCGATGACCTGAAGATCAGCCGCACGCCGCTGCGCGAAGCGCTGCGCATCCTGGAGCGCGAGGGCCTGGTCAGCGCCGAGACGGCGCGCGGCGTGACCGTGGTCAGCGCGGATTTCCGGCAGTTGATGGATGCCTACGAGTTACGGGAAGTGATCGACGGCCTGGCGGCCCGGCTGGCGGCGTCGCGCGCCAGCGCGCTGGCCGGGGCGCCGTTGCGCGCCATCATCGCGGTGCAGCGGGGGAGCCTCGAGCCATGGCAGCCCGAGGTCTATACAGCGGCCAATGTCGAGTTTCACACGGCCATCATCGGGCTGGCAGCGAACGAGTACCTGGCGCGGCAGGTGCCCATTGTGCATATGACATCGCAGGTGTTTGCGCCAAGGGTGCTGTTTGCCCGCGACCGGGCGCTGGCGGCCATCGAGGAGCACGAGCAGATCGTGGCGGCGATCGAAGGCGCGGATGCTGATGAGGCGGAGCATCTGGCCCGCCTGCATATCCGCAATTCGATGGCGCGGCTCAGGGCGCTGGCGCAGCGGGAAAGCGACGACGTCGCGGTGGCAGCCGAATCCTAG
>NZ_JBFTSF010000385.1:0-5187 GCF_056399905.1 Cupriavidus sp. 01L46 | reverse complement strand
TTTTATGTTATTGCATAAAATATATCAAATTAATATGTCATAACATGAGCTTGTGCGATCAGGCCGCCTTGCTCTGGTCTGCCGCTTGCCCTGCGGACGCCAGAATGCGGAAGCGCCCCAGCTCATCCGGCGCGCACTGGGCAATCAACCCGGTTTCCCAGGCGAGGTAGGCGCGCGCGGCGTCCTTGTTGCCCTCGTGCCGGTCGTGCACGAAAAACAGGTAATCGATACGTGCTTCGGGCGGCAGCCCCACCGGCTCGGCCGCTTCGGGCAGCCCCGCGGCCTGCCAGGTGCGGTAGCCCTCCGCCAGCCGGTACACATGGCGGTAGCCGGCGGCCAGCAGATCCCGCCCGGCTAGGTTGGCGACGTGCGGCTCGCTTGCGATCAGGATGACCGGCTGGTCATGGGTGGCGCCGAGGCGGTCCAGCGTGGCGGGCAGGCGCGGGCGGATCGACCAGGCCGCGCCTTCGGCATGGCCGCGGGCATATTCAGCGCTGTCTCGCAGGTCGATGCGCAGCGCGTCGGGCGCCTCCGCGTGCAGCGCGCGCAGCAGGTTGGCGTCGAGCACCGGCAGGGCGTGGGCGGGCAGGGTGCGCGGCGGCGCGCTCGCCTTGATGGCGGCGTTGACGCCGTGCGCGAGCACGGCGCTCTCATAGCCCAGCTGGTAAAGCCAGCTGGCCACCACAGGTGCGCGCACGCCGTCGTCGTCGAACACGATCACGCGGCTGCCGCGCACGCCGATGTATTGGTCGGTGGCCTGCACCAGCTGGCCGCCGGGCGCGTGCCGCGCGCCGTCGATCGAGCCTTGCGCGAATTCCTCGGCGGTGCGGATGTCCAGCAGGTAGGTGGTGCGGCTGTTGTCGTCCAGCCACTGCTGCGCCTGCGTGGCCGACAGCGCGGGCAAGCCGGCACGCTGCAGCAGCCGGGCCGAGCGAGCGCGCGCCTCGGCCAGCTCGCTGGCCGGCGGGGCCGCCGGGTAGCGGCGCTGGCTGCCGTGCTCAAGCACGTGGCCGGCCAGGTACCAGCCCTGCGTGCCGTTTTCCAGCGCCAGCACGGGATTGGGCAGGCCAAGGTTGCGCAGCGTCTGCGCGCCGATGATGCTGCGCGTGCGCCCGGCGCAGTGCACCACCACGGTGGTCTGCGCATCCGGCAGCAGTGTCGCCAGGCGCAGGGCCAGCTCGCCGTTGGGCAGGCTGTGCGCGCCGGGGATGGTCATCTTCTGGTGCTCGGCAAAGGTGCGGCCATCCACCAGCACCAGCGGCTCGCCGCTGTCGCGGCGCGCCACCAGCTCAGCAGCGCTCAGGCGCGGCGTGTGCTGCTGGTGTTCGACCAGTTCGCCAAACGTCTTCGATGGCACGTTGACGCCCTTGAACAAGGTGTAGCCGGCCGCGGCCCACGCCGCTGCGCCCCCCGCCAGCAGCGTGAGATTGCTGTAGCCCAGGCCAGCCAGCCGTTGTGCCGCCAGCCCGGCCACGCCGTCGCCGTCGTCGAACAGCACAATGCGCTCGGCCAGGCGCGGCGCCAGGCGGGCAACATCCAGCTCCAGCCGGCTGTAGGGCAGGGGCACGGCGAAGAAGGGATGGCCCTCGCCATATTGGCCGTGCTCGCGCACGTCGAACAGCGCCAGGGGCTGGCCGTCGTTAAGCCAGYCGCGCAAGGTGACGGCGTCGATGGATTGGGTCATGGCGTGCTCCGCGTGAACAAGGGATGGGGCTGTCGTCTTGGCCGCAATGTCAGGCCGCTGCTTTCTCGCTGCGGTTCAACTGGGTAGCGTTGTAGTTGACGATGCGCCCGGTCTCCAGCTCCACGCCGATGCGCCCCGTCAGCGTTTCGAGTGGGCGGCCGTAGAGGTGGAAGTGCAGCGTGGGGGCGTCGCCCACCACGTGAATGCTATGGATGTCCTGCGGCAGGAAGCTGATCGGCGTGCCCGGGCGCACCACCAGTTCGCGCTCCAGTTCGATGTTGGCCCGCTCGGGGTTGCTGCCGTCGTCGGTGCGGCGGTAGACGCGGTTGAGCTCATCGCCTTGCACGGCCACGATGACGGCCCACGTGTCATGGTTGTGCGGGATGGTCTTCTTGCCCGGCACGATCGAATTGAGATAGAGCGCCGGCAACTGGCCTTCCCCGCTCAGGCGGTAGCGGGTAGAGGTGGTGGTGCCGTCGCTGGGCGGCGGGAAATCGGCAAAGCCGAACAGGTCCTTCTGGTCGGCCAGCTTCTGCAGCGCGGCGGTGACCTGCCCGAGCGTGGCGCGATCCACCTCGCGCTGTGCCGTCAGTGCGCTGACTTCGGCGAGGGTGGCGGCAATGGCCGCACTGCGCTGGTTTTGCTGATTGGTCTGATTGGTCTGGGTCGTCATGGGGGGAGATCCTGTAATGAATACGATGCCGTGGCAGGTGGCGGCCATGCTCCACTCTACGGAGTGCGCGACCCGGGAAGAACTAACAATATCGCCGATGCATATTCGGTTTTGATCTGGTGCAAGGCCTTCCTGGCGCGCACGGTAAATGGCCACAACCCCGGCGCGGGCCATGTCCGCATCGCCCTGGTGGCCGCCGCCGAGGAGTGCGCGCAGGGCGTGGAGTGGCTGGTGGCCTTTGCCCGCGCGCGGCAACCCGCGGCGGCATGATGTCCACGCCAGGCACGGCATAACGATCTGCGATCTGATTCGTTAGCGCCAGGCGCAAGTTCTTTTAGGCTTCAACGTGCCCAGCATTTTCAAGAGCTTCTTGCCATGACCATTACCGACTTGTCCCAGACCTTGGCCGATACTGACGCAAAGGCCGACCCAAACGCCGACGCCACGGCCGTTGCCGGCCACGTGAGCAGCGCCCGCGCCGCGGCGGTCGCCGCCTTCATCGCCCGTGCTCGTGAGATTGCCGGCAGCCACGCTGCCGACAAGACGCCGCTGGCCGCGATCGCCGACGAACTGGTGGCGCTGGCCAGCCAGGCGCATCTGTTCCCGCCGGCGCATTTCCCCGTGGATGCGGCCAGGCCCGCCGCGATTTACCGGCTGGCGGAAGACCCGGACGGCCGCTTTGCCTTGTTCGCCTCGGCCGGCCTGCCGGGCAAGGCGCAGCCGCCGCACGACCACACCACCTGGGCGGTGATTGCCGGCGTGCGCGGCGTGGAGCGCAATGTGATCTTTCATCGCAGCCAGGGCAGCAAGCCCGGGCTCGATACGCTGGAACCGCTACGCCAGCTCGATGTACAGGCAGGCAATGCCATCACGCTATCGCCCACCGATGTGCATACCATCGAATTGATCGGCGATACGCCTGGCTTGCACCTGCACTTCTACGGCCTCACGTTGTCCCGCCTGAGCGAGCGTGTGAAGTTCGACCCCGCGCCCGAGGGTGGCACGCAATACAGCTACCGCACCTTTGCCGCGCCTGCGCTGATCCGCCATCCGCTGGTGAGCCCGGCCGCGCTCAAGCGCGCCATCGCCGAGGGAGAGGAGCTCGCCGTGCTCGACGCGCGGGAAGAGGGCGCTTTCTCGCGTGAGCACCTGTTGTTCGCCGTGCCCGCGCCGCTGGGCCGGCTCGAGACCACGATCGACCGGCTGGTGCCGCGCCGCACCACGCGCATCGTGGTGACGGATCTGGTCGAGGATATCGCCCACGCAGTCGCGGCCAAGCTGCTGCGCTTTGGCTATACCAACGTATCCGTGCTCGAAGGCGGCACGCGTGCCTGGCAGGCCGCCGGCTATGAGATCTTCAGCGGCACCAACGTGCCCAGCAAAGCCTTCGGCGAAGTGATCGAGCACGAGCTGCAGACGCCGTGGATCACCGCCGAGGCGCTCAAGCTGCACCAGACGCGTGGCGACAACGTGGTGGTGGTGGACAGCCGCCCCTTCACGGAATTCCAGAACATGAGCATCCMCGGCGCGGTGGACTGCCCGGGAGCCGAGCTGGTCTACCGCATTGGCGAGATCGCGCCCGATCCCGAGACGCTGGTGGTGGTCAATTGCGCCGGCCGCACGCGCAGCATCGTGGGCGCGCAGACGCTGATCAACGCTGGCATTCCCAATCGCGTGGTGTCGCTCAAGGACGGCACCATGGCATGGCTGCTGGCCGGCTACCAGCTCGACCACGGCCAGACCCGTTTCGCGCCACAGCCCGGCGAAGCCGCCCAGGCCGCGGCGCGTGAACGGGCCACCCGCGTGGCGCAGCGCGCCGGCGTGCAACATATCGATGCGGCGCAGCTAGCTGCCTTCGCGCAGCAGGTGGATGACCGCACGCTGTACCGCTTCGATGTCCGCTCGCCCGAGGAATACGCCGCAGGCCACCTGCCGGGCTGGCGCAGCGCCCCCGGCGGCCAGCTGGTGCAGGCCACTGACGCCTACGCCGGCACCCGCCGCGCCCGCATCGTGCTGGCCGACTGGGACGGCGTGCGCGCACAGGTCACGGCAGCCTGGCTGGCCCAGTTCAGCGGCCACGAGGTCTACCTGTTCCGTCCGGCACCGCTGGCACCGCGCGAATCCGGCCCCGAGCCCGTGCGCGTGCTGCGCGCCTCCGAGGCCGAAGCACCATGGATCGAAGCCGCATCGCTGTCCACGCTGCAAGCGCGGGGCGGGGTAACGGTGGTGGACGTGGATAGCAGCCTGGCATTCCGACGCGGCCACCTACCCGGCGCATGGTTCGCCACGCCAGAGAAGGTCGCGCTGGTGCTGGAGCATGCCAGTGCCGACGACATCATCGTGGTGACGTCTTCCGACGGCGTGCTGGCGCAAGCGGTGGCAGCGGAGTTGCGCCGCACCAGCCAGCGCGACGTCCGCGCGCTGCTGGGCGGCAACGCACGCTGGCAAGCGCTTGGCCTGCCAACGGAATCCGGCGAGGCCGGCACGGCCGCCGCAGCGCGAGTCCTGACCGGCGACGAAGACGCCTGGTACAGCGCCTACGCTTACGAGGATGAAAACCGCCGGAAGTCCGAGATGCACGCCTACCTGAACTGGGAAATCGGCCTGGTGGATCAACTCGAACGAGACGGTGATTTGCCGGTGCGGCTGGTGGACTACAGGCAGCAGTAGGCGCAAAGGCATCGCTTCGGCCAGCGCCCACCCTCTCCCCCGGCCCCTCCTACAAGTGGGAGAGGGGAGCCAACCAGCGGCAAGATCAACCGTTCAACTGATCAGCCGATCAACCCGTTGTGGTAGCCGTGTGAAGCGCCCGAAGGGCGGGCCACACCCC
>NZ_JBFTSF010000384.1:0-5231 GCF_056399905.1 Cupriavidus sp. 01L46 | reverse complement strand
ACCTTGCGGTGCCCCTCGGCATTATACGGCGACCGGTAGGGCACCCTACCGGGCACCCTGGCCGCCAGGACTTCAGGCCTTTTGGGCAGCTGCCACCTGGGCGGCCACTTCAGCGGCGAAGTCGTCCTGCTTCTTCTCGATGCCTTCACCGACCACRTACAGGGTGAAACCCTTGACCGTGGTGTTAGCGGCCTTGAGCATCTGCTCGACGGTCTGCTTGTCGTTCTTCACGAAGGTCTGGTTGAACAGCGACACTTCCTTCAGGTACTTCTGCACCGAGCCGTCGACCATCTTGGCGACGATTTCGGCCGGCTTGCCCGATTCGGCAGCCTTTTGCTCGGCGATGCTGCGTTCCTTGGCGATCAGGTCGGCGGGCACGTCGGCGGACGACAGCGACACCGGCTTCATCGCGGCAACGTGCATGGCCACGTCCTTGGCGGCGGTTTCGTCGCCGTCGAACTCGACCATCACGCCGATGCGGGTGCCGTGCAGGTAAGCGGCCAGCTTGCCGCCATTGGCGTAGCGGGCAAAGCGGCGGATCGCCAGGTTTTCGCCGATCTTGCCGATCAGGGCGGTACGGGTGGCTTCCACGGTCACGCCGTCGATTTCCAGCGCCGACAGCGCAGCCACGTCGGCCGGGTTCTGCTTGGCGACCAGTTCGGCGACCTTGTTCGAGAACGCCATGAAGTCATCGTTCTTCGACACGAAGTCGGTTTCGCAGTTCAGTTCCACCAGCGCGCCGGTGGTACCTTCGATGAAGGACACGACCACGCCTTCGGCGGTCACGCGCGAAGCGGCCTTGCTGGCCTTGTTGCCCAGCTTGACGCGCAGCAGCTCTTCAGCCTTTTCCAGGTTGCCTTCGGCCTCGGTCAGGGCCTTCTTGCATTCCATCATCGGCGCGTCGGTCTTCGCGCGCAGTTCTGCCACCATGCTTGCGGTAATTGCCGCCATTTGTCACTCCTTGAATGGTTCGCCCCGCCCTACCCCGCCGTCGATGTGGCGCGATCCGGGACCGGAGGTAAGTTCAACTTCACCCGCGCCAGATCATGCCAGGGGCGGATGACAACAATTCGAAAAAAGGGGGCGTAAGATTCGCCCCCTCGGTTGCCGGAAAGCCCCCGGCTGCGCGCAGCACCCCGGCCCAGGGGCCGGTTGGCTAGCGATGATGTGTCAGCTTGCGATGCGCGCGGTACGGGGTCCTCTCGGCAGCAAGCCTTTAGGCTTCTTCGACTTCGACGAAATCGTCGCCGCCGCGTGCGGCTTCAACCACGTCCTGCACGGCGTTTGCACGGCCTTCCAGGATCGCGTCGGCCACGCCGCGCACATACAGGGCAACTGCCTTGCTCGAGTCGTCGTTGCCCGGGATCACGTAGTCGATACCTTCCGGCGAGTGGTTGGTATCGACCACACCGATGACGGGCACGCCCAGCTTCTTGGCTTCGGTGACGGCAATCTTGTGGTAGCCGACGTCGACCACGAAGATGGCGTCAGGCACGCCGCCCATGTCCTTGATGCCGCCGATGGACTTTTGCAGCTTGTCCATTTCGCGCTCGAACATCAGCGCTTCCTTCTTGCTCATGGTTTCCAGCGCGCCAGCTTCCTTGGCGGCTTCCATGTCCTTCAGGCGCTTGATCGAGATCTTGACGGTCTTGAAGTTGGTCATCATGCCGCCGAGCCAGCGGGCATCGACGTAAGGCATGCCAGCGCGGCCTGCTTCTTCAGCCAGGATTTCGCGCGATTGACGCTTGGTGCCCACGAACAGCACGGTGCCGCGGTTTGCTGCCAGTTGACGCACGTACTTCAGCGCGTCCTGGAACATCGGCAACGTCTTTTCGAGGTTGATAATATGGATCTTGTTGCGATGGCCGAAGATGTACGGAGCCATCTTGGGGTTCCAGAAGCGGGTTTGGTGGCCGAAGTGGCAACCGGCCTCCAGCATTTCGCGCATGGTAACGGACATGAAAAATCTCCAAAAGGGTTAGGTCTGAAGTCCGCCCCGACATTCCTGAAAAGGAACACCCCGGATGGACGGACTCGCAATTTCAAGCAATTTCAAAAACTTTGTATTTAATAAGCGCAAGGCGCCTGCCAAATACCGCAGCACAGTAGTGACTGCCCCGGCCCGCGAGCCGCTGCTGGCAAGTCACATCGACCTGCCAGGTAGCCACAAGAAGGCTAGCCAGCGATTGTAGCAACAAAACAGGACTTCGCTCAAGGGGCCACTCGCCATGAAAAGCAGGCGCCCGTCGCCGGCGAAGCCCGTTTTCGGCTGCGGTTGGTGCCCGATGGTGCGATAATCCCACTTTCAGATTCAATTTGAGGCGCAGCCCGTGGCTTCGCCGCCACTTTTGCGAGCAGCATGAGCATCCATATCAAGAACGCCGACGATATCGCCCAAATGCGGGTGGCCTGCCGGCTGGCCTCCGAGGTCCTCGACTACATCACGCCCTTCGTCAAGCCGGGGGTCACCACCGGCGAACTCGACCGGCTGTGCCACGCCTATATGCGCGATGTGCAGGGCACGGTACCCGCGCCCCTGAATTATGCGCCGCCCGGCTACCCCCCCTTCCCCGGCGCCATCTGCAC
This sequence comes from Cupriavidus sp. 01L46, assembly GCF_056399905.1. Taxonomy (NCBI): domain Bacteria; kingdom Pseudomonadati; phylum Pseudomonadota; class Betaproteobacteria; order Burkholderiales; family Burkholderiaceae; genus Cupriavidus; species Cupriavidus sp. 01L46. Next base: position 2,645 of record NZ_JBFTSF010000384.1, on the reverse strand, counting down.
GTCGGTCAACGACGTGATTTGCCATGGCATCCCGGGCGAACGCGTGCTGAAGTCCGGCGACGCGGTGAACCTCGACATCACCGTGATCACCAAGGAAGGCTACTACGGCGACACCAGCCGCATGTTCATTGCCGGTGAGGGCTCGATCCTGGCCAAGCGCCTGGCGCAGATCACCTTCGAATGCATGTGGAAGGGCATTGCCCAGGTGCGCCCCGGCGCCCGCCTCGGCGATATCGGCCATGTGATCCAGGTCCATGCGGAAGCGGCGGGCTACACCGTGGTGCGCGAGTACTGCGGCCATGGCATCGGCAAGAACTTCCACGAGGACCCGCAGATCCTGCACTACGGCCGCCCCGGCACCGGCATGGAAATCCAGGCCGGCATGATCTTCACGATCGAGCCGATGGTCAACGCCGGCAAGCGCGATATCCGCACCATGCCCGACCACTGGACCGTCAAGACGCGTGACCGCAGCCTGTCCGCGCAGTGGGAGCACACCATCCTGGTGACCGAGACCGGCTACGACGTGCTTACCGTCTCCGCGGGCACGCAGGCGCCGCCGTCGTTCATCACTGATTCTGTTGCAGCCTGACGCTACGGGCGCCAAAGTTGGCGCCCTTCTTGTTTCAGCCGTCCCTTCGATGCCCCAAGCCCTAGCCATGGACGCCACGCCGGAAATCATCCTCGCCACCCGTGTTCGCGATCAGCTGAAAGCCGACAAGCAAGCCGTGTTCGCGGACTTCAACGCGCACGGCCATGTCGGGCACCTGCTGACGCGCCTGCGGCGCGCGGTCGATGCCGCGCTGGTCGAAGCCTGGTGCGGCCTGGGCCTGCCGGACGACAGCGCGCTGGTGGCGGTGGGCGGCTATGGGCGCGGCGAGCTGTTCCCGTTTTCCGACGTGGATGTGCTGCTGCTGCTGCCCGCGGAACCCGACGAGGACACCACCTCCAGGCTGGAGAAGTTCATTGGCCTGTGCTGGGACCTGGGCCTTGAGATCGGCTCCGCCGTGCGCACCGTGGACGATTGCATCCGCGAATCGCACCAGGACGTGACCATCCAGACGTCCTTGCTGGAAGCGCGCCTGCTTACCGGCAACCGCAAGCTGTTTGCCGAGCTGCAGACGCGCTACCAGGCCGACCTGGACCCGCGCGCCTTCTTCCAGGCCAAGCTGCTGGAAATGCGCCAGCGCCACGCCAAGTACCAGGACACGCCCTACTCGCTCGAACCCAACAGCAAGGAAAGCCCCGGCGGCCTGCGCGACCTGCAGTTGATCCTGTGGATGACCAAGGCCGCCGGGCTGGGCGACAGCTGGAAGGAACTGTTCGAGCGCGGGCTGCTGAGCGAGCGCGAAGCGCAGGAACTCGCCCGCAACGAGCGCCTGCTCAAGACCATCCGCGCGCGCCTGCACCTGGTGGCCGGGCGCCGCCAGGACGTGCTGGTGTTCGACCTGCAGACCGCGCTGGCCGAGGCCTTCGGCTACCGCCAGAACAATAACAAGCGCGCCAGCGAGCAGCTGATGCGCCGCTACTACTGGGCAGCCAAGGCGGTCACGCAGCTCAATATCGTGCTGCTGCTCAATATCGAGGCCATGCTGTTCCCGAGCGAATCCAAGGTGACGCGCGTCATCAACGAGCGCTTCGTGGAACGCCAGGGTATGCTCGAGATCACCAGCGACGATCTCTACGAGCGCGAGCCCCACGCCATCCTGGAAACCTTCCTGGTGTACGAGCGCACGCCGGGCGTCAAGGGCTTGTCGCCACGCACGCTGCGCGGCCTGTACAACGCCCGCACGGTGATGGACGCGAGCTGGCGCAACGATCCGGTGAACCGCCGCCTGTTCCTCGCCATCGTGCAAGAGCCGCAGGGCATCACCCACGCGCTGCGCCTGATGAACCAGACCAGCGTGCTGGGCCGCTACCTGATCAACTTCCGCCGCATCGTCGGGCAGATGCAGCACGACCTGTTCCACGTCTACACGGTGGACCAGCACATCCTGATGGTGGTGCGCAACATGCGCCGCTTCGCCATCGTCGAGCACACGCACGAATTCCCCTTCTGCAGCCAGCTGATGGCCACCTTCGACCGCCCCTGGGTGCTGTGGGTGGCGGCGCTGTTCCACGACATCGCCAAGGGCCGCGGCGGCGATCACTCCAAGCTCGGCACGGCGGATGCGCGGCGCTTTTGCAAGCAGCACGGCATCGAGCGCGAAGATACCGACCTGATCGCCTGGCTGGTCGAGCATCACCTGACCATGAGCCATGTCGCGCAAAAGCAAGACCTGACCGATGCGGACGTGATCCATGCCTTCGCCCGCGTGGTCGGCACCGAACGCTACCTGACCGCGCTCTACCTGCTGACCGTGGCCGATATCCGCGGCACCAGCCCCAAGGTGTGGAACGCGTGGAAGGGCAAGCTGCTGGAAGACCTCTACCGCATCACGCTGCGCGTGCTGGGCGGCGCGCGCGTGGACCCGCACTCGCTGTGGGCGCAGCGCAAGGACGACACCATCGCGCAACTGCGGCTCAAGGCGTTCGACCCGGAACTGGGCAAGCCATTGTGGGCCCAGCTCGACGTGGCCTTCTTCCTGCGCCACGACGCACGCGACATCGCCTGGCTCACGCGGCACCTGTACAACAAGGTGGAC
>NZ_JBFTSF010000383.1:0-5268 GCF_056399905.1 Cupriavidus sp. 01L46 | reverse complement strand
TTCCCGGTGGCGCTCGACGGCAGCGGCGAGATCGGCACGGCCATCCGCACGGTCAAGGAGCAACTGCGCGCGGTGCCCGGCGAAGGCATCGGCTTCGGCCTGCTGCGCCGCTGGGGCACGCCGGCCCAGCAGTCGGCGCTGGCGGCGGTGCCCAAGCCCGAGGTGGTGTTCAACTACCTGGGCCAGTTCGATGCAAGCTTTGCCGAAGGCGCCGCGTGGCGGCCCGCGGCCGAAGGCACGGGCGCTAACCAGGACGCCGCGACGCCGCTTTCCCATGCCTTGTCGATCAGCGGGCAGGTTTTCGACGGGCGGCTGAAGCTGTCGTTGGCCTATGCCGGCACGCGCTACCGCGCGGCAACGATCGAAGCGCTGGCGGCGGCCTTGCGCGGGGAGCTGGAGGCGGTGGTCGCGCATTGCACGTTGGGCGCCACCGGGCTCACGCCGTCGGATTTCCCGCTGGTGCGGCTGTCGCAGCCCGAACTCGACAGCCTGCTTCTCGATCCTGCCCGTGTGCAGGACCTCTACCCGTTGTCCCCGATGCAGACGGGCATGCTGTTCCACAGCGTATTTGCCCCGGAAGGCAGCGCGTATACGAACCAGTTGCGCGTCGACGTCGACGGCATCGACCCCAGTCGCTTCGTCGCGGCGTGGCAAGCGGTGCTGGCGCGCCACGACAGCCTGCACTGCGGCTTCCTCCATCGGGAGGCGTCGCCACTCCAGTGGGTGGCCCGGGACGTGGCCCTGCCGATGATCGTGGAAGACTGGGCTGGCCGGGACGCAAGCGATATCGACGCTTTCGCGGCCAGCCAGCGTGCCCAGGGATTCGATCTCAGGCAGCCGCCGCTGATGCGTGTGGCGCTGCTGCGCACGGGGCCCGATCGCCATCATCTGGTCTGGACCGTCCACCATCTGCTGCTGGACGGCTGGAGCACCGCGCAGTTGCTGGGCGAGGTACTGCGCCACTACGCCGGTGAAGCATTGCCCGGCGTGGCGGGCCGTTTTGCCGACTACATCGGCTGGCTGCAATCGCGCGATGCCGACGCCAGCGAATCGTTCTGGCGCGATCAGCTGAAGGCACTCGACGAGCCGACGCGCCTGCTGGCGGCGCTGCGCGCCCCGGACGCGGCCGAAGCGGGCCGCCATGGGCAAGGCGAGCAACTCCATGCGCTCGATGCGGGCGAAACGGCGGCGCTGGCCAGCTTTGCCCGCGCGCAGAAGGTCACGCTCAATACGCTGGTGCAGGCCGCGTGGCTGCTGGTGCTGCAACGCTGCACGCGCCAGCCCGCCGTGGCGTTCGGCGCGACGGTGTCCGGCCGCCCCGCCGATCTGCCGGCCGCGCAGCAGATGCTTGGGTTGTTCATCAATACGCTGCCCGTGATTGCCACGCCGCAGCCGGAACAGGCCGTCGGCGACTGGCTGCACACGGTGCAGACGCTGAACCTGGCGTTGCGCGAACACGAGCACACGCCGCTCTACGACGTGCAGCGCTGGGCGGGCCGTGGTGGGCAGGCCCTGTTCGATTCCCTCGTCGTGTTCGAGAACTACCCGGTCGACGCCGCGCTGCGCCGCACGCCGGGCGGGCTGTCGTTTGCCAACGTCCGCAATCTGGCCGAGACGAACTACCCGCTGACGCTGCTCATTGCCCAGACCGATACGCTGCACCTGACCTGCCGCTTCGACCGCACGCTGCTGGCCGACGCGCAGGYGCGGCAATTGGTGGACACGCTGTTCGCCGTATTGCGGCAGATGGCCGCCGACGGCGCGGCACCGCTGGCAACCATCGGGCTGCTGGCACCCGCAGAGCGCACGGCGGCGCTGGCCGCCGGCACCGCACCCGTGCCATACCCGGCGGCCGAGCCCGTTCACAGGCTGTTCGAGGCCCGGGCGGCCGCGCGGCCCGATGCGGTGGCCCTCGTCTTTGGCGACGCCACGCTGACCTATGCCGAACTGAACCGGCGCGCCAACGCGCTGGCCCATCGCCTGATCGCGCGTGGCGTGGGGCCGGACGTGCCCGTGGGCGTGCTGGCCGAACGCTCGGTGGAAATGGTGGTGGCGCTGCTGGCGATCCTGAAGGCCGGCGGCGCCTACGTGCCGTTCGATCCGGACTACCCGGCGGACCGGCTGGCCTACATGATCGACGACAGCGCGGTAGCGGTGATCCTGGTGCAACGGCCAGAGGCCATGCCGGCGTCGAGCGGCGTGGTCGCCTCCATCGATCTGACCGATCCGGCGCTGTACGCCGGCGACGATTCGGGCAACCCCGCGCCGTTGCTGTCGGCCGAGCATCTCGCCTACGTGATCTACACGTCCGGCTCGACCGGACGGCCCAAGGGCGCCGGCAACCGGCATGGCGCGCTGCATAACCGGCTGTGGTGGATGCAGGCGCAGTACCGGCTGGACGCCAGCGATACCGTGCTGCAGAAGACGCCGTTCAGCTTCGACGTGTCCGTCTGGGAGTTCTTCTGGCCCCTGATGACGGGCGCGCGGCTGGCGCTGGCCGCGGCGGGCGATCATCGCGATCCGCAGCGCATCGCGGCGTTGATTGCCCGCCACCGCATCACCACGCTGCACTTCGTGCCCGCGATGCTGCAGGCGTTTGTCGGCGACGGGACCGATGGCGCGCTGGCGGCATCGTGCAAGAGCGTGCGCCATGTGGTGTGCAGCGGCGAGGCCCTGCCTGCCGATCTGGCGCGACGCACGATGCACCTGCTGCCGTGGGCGGCCGTGCACAACCTGTACGGGCCGACCGAGGCAGCCATCGATGTCACGCACTGGACCTGCCGCGACGACGGCGGGCATTCGGTGCCGATCGKGCATCCCATCGCCAACGTCAGCGCCCATGTGCTGGACGCCGCGCTGCAGCCGGTACCCGCCGGCGTGGCTGGCGAGCTCTATCTCGGCGGTGCCTGCCTGGCGCGCGGCTATCTGGGGCGCGCGGCGCTGACGGCCGAGCGCTTCGTCGCCGACCCGCACGGCACACACGGCGAGCGCCTCTATCGCACCGGCGACCTCGCACGGCGCCATGCCGATGGGCATATCGAATATCTCGGCCGCCTGGACCATCAGGTCAAGATTCGCGGCCTGCGGATCGAACTGGGCGAGATCGAGGCGYGGCTGCTGGCGCACGACGCCGTGCGGGACGCCGTCGTCATCGCGCTGACCCAGGACGGCCCGGCCCGGCTGGTGGCGTACGTGGTGCCGGCCGACGAGGCGGGCTGCGATATCGACGGCCTGCGCCAGTGGCTTGCGCAGGCATTGCCCGACTACATGGTGCCGAGCGCCTTCGTGGTGCTGGAGCGGATGCCGGTCACGCCGAATGGCAAGCTCGATCGCCGCGCACTGCCCTCGCCCGACTTCGCGGGTACCGCCGAATACGAGGCGCCGCAGCCGGKCATCGAAACGACGCTGGCCGAGATCTGGGCCGCCGTGCTGAAGGTGGCACGCGTGGGCCGCGGCGATAACTTCTTCGAACTCGGTGGCGATTCGATCCTGAGCCTGCAGATCGTCGCGCGGCTGCGCACGCAGGGCTGGCAGCTGACGCCCAAGCAGTTGTTCGAGCGGCAGACGCTGGCGGAGGTGGCGGCCGTGGTGACGGCGCTCGATGCCGCGTCCGCACCGTCGGCGCCGGTGCGCGAGCCGTCGCGTGCTGGGGATCTCGCGCCGGCACGGCTGTCGCCGGCGCAACTCGACGCGCTGGGGCTGGACGTCGACGCGGTGCAGGACGTCTATCCGCTGTCGCCGATGCAGGCAGGCATGCTGTATCACAGCCTCGCCCGCTCGGATGCTGGCGGCGGCGCCTATATCAACCAGTTGCGCGTCGACATCGACGGGTTGGACGCCGGGCGCTTTGCAGCGGCCTGGCGGGACGCGCTGCGCAGCCACGACACGCTGCGGACCGGCTTCCTCCAGCGCGGCGAGCAGCCTTTGCAGTGGGTGGCGCGCGACGTGGTGCTGCCGTACGCCGAGGAGGACTGGTCGCTGCGTGCGCCGGCATCGCTGGGCGCCGCGCTCGACGAACTGGCGGCCGCCGATCTGGCACACGGCTTCGATCTGGAACGTCCGCCGCTGATGCGCCTGACGCTGGTACGCACGGCGGCAGCGCGCCATCACCTGGTGTGGACCGTCCACCATCTGCTGGTCGACGGCTGGAGCACGTCGCAATTGCTGGGCGAGGTGCTCCAGCGCTATGCCGGCGAAGCGGTAGCGGCACCGGAAGGCCGTTTTGCGGACTACATCGACTGGCTGCAGGCGCGCGACGCGCAGGCGGCACAGGCGTTCTGGAGCGGATCGCTGGCGGGATTCGACACGCCGACGCGGCTGGCGGAGACACTGGCCGCACCGGCCTCCGGCAGCGGATATGGCCTGCTGCAGCACGCCTGCAGCGCCGCGCAGACCGAGCGGCTGGCGGCATACGCCCGCGCGCAGAAGGTCACGATGAATACCGTGGTGCAGGCGGCGTGGCTGCTGCTGTTGCAGCGCTACACGGGCCAGCGGCGCGTGGCGTTTGGCGCCACCGTGGCCGGCCGCCCTGCCGAGGTGCCCGGCGCCCAGCAGATGCTGGGACTGTTCATCAACACGCTGCCCGTGCTGGCCGAGCCGCGTGCCGCGCAGGATCTGGGCGACTGGCTGCGGGAATGGCAGGCGTTCAACCTGTCGGCGCGGGAACACGCGCACACGCCGCTGTCGGACATTCAGCGCTGGGGCGGCCAGGCCGGCCAGCGCCTGTTCGACAGCATCCTCGTGTTCGAGAACTTCCCGCTGGAAGACGCGCTGGCGTCGGCCGGGCGCAGCGGCCTGCGCTTCGAGACCCAGGGCAGTACCGGCCTGACCGAGTACGAGATGGACGTCGAAGTCAGCCTGCGCCAGACGCTGCGGCTGAGCTTCACCTATATGCGGCGCGCGTTCGACGCCGAGCAGGTGGCCGCCATCTGCGCGCAGATGATGGCGCTGCTCGGCGCGATGGGGACGTCGCCCGCGCAGACCGTGGGGTCGCTGAGCCTGCTGGGGCCGGATGAACAGGCGGCGCTGCTTGCGCTAGGCCAGGGTGAGGTGCCCGCCGATGCCTGCATGCCGGTCCACGCGCAGATCGCCCGCCACGCGCTGGCGCAGCCGCAGGCTGTTGCCRTGACCTGTGGCGAGCAGACGCTGCGTTATGGCGAACTGCTGGCGCGTGCCGATCGTCTGGCCGCCGTGCTTCATGCACGCGGCATCGGCGCCGAGGATCGTGTGGGCATCGCCCTGTCCCGCTCGCTCGACATCATCGTCACG
>NZ_JBFTSF010000382.1:0-5279 GCF_056399905.1 Cupriavidus sp. 01L46 | reverse complement strand
CCACTGGCCAGTGCCACGAGTTCCACGCCGCGCTGCTCCCAGTCGCGGCGCAGCTCTTCGAGCAGCACGCGAATGGTGTCGGCACCGACGTCGTCGGCAAACAGCCGGCGCAAGTCATTGACGCGCAAGGGTTCCTGCGCGCAGATCAGCGCGGTCTCGAGGACGATCTTCGCCTCTTGGGTATTCATGTTGATTGCGTGCAGCCTGTCTTTGCACCTGCGCCCCGGTTGATCCCGGGCGCACTGGAGATTGCGGGTTCAGCGGTAGGGATTGCCACCGCCATCTGGCCGCGCAGCCAACCGCATGCTTGATGCATGCCAGCCGTGCGCCTTCTTCTATTGCATCGGGTGCCGGACCTGACCGGCAGGAGATCGCCCGGCCACCGGCTTTATCTGCCAGTCGACGGAGCCCTTGCGTCGCGCCTTCCCCCTGATGTGGCGGACCTGTCCGGCGCGGCGTCTATCATCGAACGCGCCGGGTGCAAGAAAATACGGATATCGGGCCTGCTGGCCTATTTCACCCCGCCCTGCCGTAGCTGGTCTTTTGAACCGAATCTTGTGAACCGGACGGCGGATGGGGAACGGTCCCTGGCGCTGATGCCTGCCTTGGTGTTCCTGGCATGCATCCCTGAGCAGCGGATGCTACCTGACGATGCCACGATGAAGTACGCTGCGCGATATCGCTGTTCTTGCGATTGTATGGCATTCCCTGGCAAACCTGCAACCGATTCGCACAGCTACCTCAGCAAGGAAGTGACAGATACACCACGAAACAGCGCTTCAGAAGACCAGACAGAATCCGTGCGCGGCAAGCGTCTCAGGCAAAAGCAGCGCGCGCGCCACCCCGGCCAAGCCAAAGGCCACCACCGCAAGGCCAGCGCCAGCCCGCAACGCCGGGCGCCGCGAAAGCTGCCTGAGATAGCCGGACAGGCCCGAGATCACCAGCAGATTCGGCAGGGTGCCCAGGCCAAACACGGCCATCACCAGCGCGCCCGACGCGGCATTGCCGGCCAGCAATGCCATGGCAAGGGCGCCGTACACCATGCCGCACGGGACCAGCCCCCAGGCCAGCCCCATGCCGTAGCGGCGCAGCAACYGGCCCTGCCCCTGCGCCCGGGCCGCAGCCGGCAAGCGCGCCCCGACGGCGCCAAGGCCGCGCAGCAAGCCGCCCGCGCCACGGGCGGCGAGCCGCTCCAGCCAACCCGTACCCATGGTGCGCCCGCGCAACATCCACAAGCCCGACAACACCAGCATCACACTGCCGATCCCAAACAGCCAGCGCTGCAGCGGCAGGTACTGCGCCCCCCAGACGCCAGCGCCCAGGGCGCCCAGCAAGGCCCCCAGCACCGCATACATGCTAAGCCGCCCGGCATGCATGACAAGCAGTTCCAGCAACCAATGGCCGGGACGCCGGAGCACCGTGGCAGGCACGCGCGCAACGCCGCCCTGCTCCGCCGCCAGCGCGATCCCGCCGCACATGGCGGCGCAGTGCACGCCGCCCAGCAAAGCCAGGGTAAATACGCTGATAAGCACGCCTATGGTCAACTTCTCCTCCCAATCACACAATCGCAACGTCCGGCGCGGTAAAATGCGTCGAACGCGCCCCCGCAGCTCCAAGAGGCGCTATCAACATGAGGCCTTGCGCCCGCGCACACCAGCGCGCTCGCACAACATGACGACGGGCACGGCAAGCCGCGCTGCACAGATAGCGCACTGCCGCAAGACCCGCGCGCCAGGCCGATGTGGATGGCGCTTCCAATCGACGACTCTCAACGTCAAGCTCTCAACTCAATGCGCCTGCCACATCGCGCTTGATTGACTGCGCTAAACCGACAGGCCCCAATTGCTCACCACCATTCCCATTACCGAGATGTCGCCCCGCTGCTCCACTTGCTCGCTCGGCCAGCTCTGCCTGCCCGTCGGCATGTCGCAGCAGGACCTCGAAAAGATGGATACGCTGGTCCAGGACCGGGTGCGCGTACGCAAGGGCGAAACCCTGTACCGCCTCGGCGATCCTCTCACCGCCGTCTACGCGATCCGCTTCGGCACGCTCAAGACCCACCTGACAATGGAAGACGGCCGCTCGCAGATCACGGGCTTCCACCTTCCCGGCGAAGTCGTCGGCCTTGACGGCCTCGGCGAGATGCAGCACGCGTCGGATGCCACCGCGCTGGAAGATACCGAAGTCTGCGTGGTGCGCTTCGGCGATCTCCAGACGTTGTCCAACGTCCTGCCTTCCCTGCAGCACCAGTTCATGCGCCTGATGAGCAAGGAGATCTCGCAGGACCAGGTCATGTTGATCACACTCGGATCGATGCGCGCCGAGGAGCGGCTTGCCGCTTTCCTGATCAACCTGTCCGAGCGCTTGTCCGCGCGCGGCTATTCGGCCTCCGAGTTCGTGCTGCGCATGAGCCGCGAGGAAATCGGCAGCTACCTGGGGCTCAAGCTCGAAACCGTCAGCCGCCTGTTCTCGCGCTTTGCGGAAGCCGGCCTGATCCAGATCCGCCAGCGGCACGTCAAGCTGGTCGACATGGTGGGGATCAAGCAGATCGTCAACAAATCCTGCTGACGTGCTCGTCGCGGGCCGCCCTCGCCCGCGGCGGCACGCCGCGATGCCGCGCCTGCTGGCCTGAACCGGCAAGGCGCGCATCGCAATCACTCCAGCTCGTCCGTGTCCGCCAGCCGCGTGGGCATGGTGTACAGCGTCAAGCCGCTCGACAGCGCGCACAGCACCCACGCGATCAGGAAGCCCACGGTGTAGACCGCCTCCCGCGATGCATCGACCGGCTGGCCGAAGAAGCGCAGGTCGCCGGGATCGACCATGGAGAATACCAGCGCGGTGGTCAGCCCGGCGACCAGGAAAGCGGGCCACAGCACCCACATCAGCCAGCGTAGTCTCATGATCACCTCGCTTGCGCCGCGACCGGCGCTGCCTGGCGTGCCGCGCTGCCCGCCTTCTCGACCACCAGGCCGTGGCGCGCCACCCCTTCCTCAATGGGTGGATCCGGGTGGGTCATAGCCAGCCAGATCGTGACCCCGCAGGCCACCATGGCCACGAACGGCCCACTCATCAGCAGCCACGGCCATGGCTCCTTCCACCAGGGATTGCTTTGCTGCGTCATCTGGCCTCCTCCTCTAGATCTAGATCCCGTATGTTGCGTACGGATTGGTGCATCCAGCGTCCCCGCCGCCTCATAGATTGCGCGGCACGATAAAGCTGGTGCTCTGTCGAATCTCTGCGCCATGGCTGCCCGCGCCCTCGTCGGGCACCGCGGTGACCGTGACCTCGATCTTGTGCGTGCCCTGCGCCGCGGACTCGATCGGCACGCGCACCCGGATGGGAATCAGGCGATTGGATGTGGGTTCCAGGTTGCCGGCAGCGTGATCATATTCCACGGCCAGGCCCTTGAGCTCGCCGCTGCCCGCGCTGACGGCGACGCGCATCGGTGCCTCGGTCGTGTTGATCAGCTGCAGCCGGTACACGTTCTCGATCCAGCGCCCTTCCACCTCACGCCCCAGCGCGCCGCGGTCGCGGATGATATCGACCTTGAGCGGCGTGCGCATGGCCAGCGAGGCCATGAAGCCGGCGACCAGCGCCAGCCATATCACCGAGTAGATCACCGTGCGCGGCCGCACCAGGCGCTTGCGCGCCACGGTCTCGGAGAGCGCGCTGCGCATGGCGTTCTCGGACGTATAGCGGATCAGCCCGCGCGGGTAGGCCATCTTGTCCATGACCTGGTTGCAGGCGTCGATACACGCGCCGCAGCCAATGCAGTCGTACTGCAGGCCATCTCGGATATCGATGCCAGTGGGACAGACCTGCACGCAGATGCTGCAATTCACGCACGAGCCCAGCCCGGCGGCCTTGTGGTCCGCCTTGCGCGAGCGGCTGCCGCGCGGTTCGCCGCGGCCCACGTCATAGGTGACCACATAGGTGTCGCGATCCACCATCACGCTCTGGAAGCGCGCATACGGGCACATGTACTTGCAGACCTKCTCGCGCATGAAGCCGGCGTTGCCCCAGGTGGCAAACGAGTAAAACAGCATCCAGAACGTCTGCCACGGGCCCAGCGAGAGGCTCAGCACTTGCGCGCCGAGCGTGCGAATGGGCGAGAAATAGCCGACGAASGTRAAGCCSGTCCAYAGSGCGATCACSAYCCAGAGCGTGTGCTTGGTGGCCTTAAGGCGCAGCTTGCGCGCGCTCCAAGGATCGCCGTCCAGGCGGATGCGGGCAAAGCGGTCGCCTTCCACATGCCGCTCGATCCACATGAAGATCTCGGTGTACACGGTCTGCGGACACGCGTAGCCGCAGAACAGCCGCCCCGCGATCGCCGTGAAGAGAAACAGCGACACCGCGGAGATCACCAGCAGCACGGCAAGGTAGATCACGTCCTGGGGCCACAGCACCAGGCCGAATATATAGAACTTGCGCGCGCCGAGATCGAACAACATGGCCTGGCGGCCATTCCACTGCAGCCAGGGCATGCCATAGAAGAACAGCTGGGTCAGGACCACCATCCAGACCCGCCAGTTCGAGAACGCACCCGACACCGAGCGCGGATAGATCTTGCGGCGGACTTCGTACAGGGTCTCGTCCGACGTTTCCGCGTCAGCCGCGCCAGGCGTGGGCGCTCGCAGCGGCGCCCACGCGGCCCCGTTCCTTTGAAGCGGCTCCGGTCCGGGGGCGTTCATGAGCGAACACCCCCGCCGCGGTGCCGGCCCGGCTGACAAGCACAAGCGTGGTGGCTCATTGCTTGCCCCCTTCGCCTGCACCGCCACCGGTGTTGGACAGGCCCCAGACATAGGCCGTCAACATGCGGATACGCTCCGGCGTGAGGATTTCCTCGTGCGCCGGCATATGGTTGTTATGGCCCTTCAGGATGGCGTCGACGATGTTCGCCTCCGAGCTGCCGTACAGCCACACGCGGTCCGACAGGTTAGGCGCGCCAAGCGCCTGGTTGCCCTTGCCGCTGGAGCCATGGCAGGCCGCGCAGGTGGACTTGAACGTGCTCTCGCCGCGCGAGGCGCGGATCGGGTCGTAAGACAGGCCGGACAGCGAACGCACGTATTGCGCCACGTCGCCAGCGAGCTTGCCGTCGATGGTCGAGGCGAACGACGGCATCACGCCGTTGCGGCCCTTGGTAATGGTCTGCGTGATGGTCTCGGGCTCCCCGCCGTACAGCCAGTCGTTGTCGGTCAGGTTGGGAAAGCCGTGGCTGCCGCGCGCATCGGAACCGTGGCATTGCGCGCAGTAGTTGAGAAACAGGCGTTGCCCGATCT
>NZ_JBFTSF010000381.1:0-5291 GCF_056399905.1 Cupriavidus sp. 01L46 | reverse complement strand
TTTTCGGCGACGGTCAGCAATCGATAGGTAATCGCGCTTGCCAGCCCGCAATCCTGGAATGCGTCGGACATCTTTCCGMCGTTGCGGATGGTATTCATCGCCGTGGCGAGCGCCACGCGGTCGCCACGGCCGATCAGGCCACGAGCAAGGTCGAGTGCCTGGACCACCGGAATGCCGCCATCGACCAGCATCGCCGAGGTTCTGAAGAACTGAGACTGGCGATAGATACGGAAATGCATGCCGATGCCGGGCAACGCAAGAATGCGATCGGCAATCCAGTCGCGCACGCCCTGCCGGCGCAGTGCAACGATCGATCCCAGCAGCAACACCGCGAAGCCTGTGACCAGCGAAGACCCGTGCGCGTGGACCAAGCCGCCCCAGGCCATCAGCCATCGCGACAGCAGCGGAAGCTCGCGGCCGCTGTTCTCGAGCAGGTTCGCGAAACGCGGGACGACAAAAGCCAGCAGGAAAAAAACCACGGCCAGGCCAACGGCCATCAGGACGGATGGATAGATGGCCGCGGAAACCACCCGGGCACGCAATTCTCGCAACGTGGCGCTATTGCGCGAATAGCGCTTCAGGCTTTCGGCAAGGCCGCCAGTTTGTTCGCTGGCCTTTACACAGGCTATCAGCACGGTCGGGAAGACATCATCCGCATGCTCGAGCGCGGCGGACAATGCGTGGCCTTCGTCCAGTTGCCTTAGCAGTTGCCGGTAGGTTTTTGCCGAGGCATCGCGGCGCTCATTGCTGCCCAGCGTGCGTAAAGCGTCGATCACGCCAACACCGGCGTCCAGCAAGGCGGCCAGTTCTCTTGCAAACAACTCGACGTCGAACTTCGTTACCTGCAGCGTCATCCAGCGGCCAGGCCCGCGCCTGGCGCCGGCGGCTTGCCGGATCGATACCACGCGCAGCCCGCGCGCGCGCGCCGTTGCGGCCGCACTGGCCGGCGAGTCGCTGTCGATGTGGATTGACTGCACCTCGCCGCAGGTATCAAAGACGCGCATCAGGTACTTCACCTCGTTCTCCCTGTCCGGCCATCCAACCAGCGGGCTACCTCTTCGCAAGCAGGGCACGCTTACCAGGACGTGACATCCGCGTTCTCGCCATCGCCTCCAACTTGCCCATCCTTTCCGAAGGAGACCAGATCGTAGTCACCATGCTCGCCTGGCGAGCGGTATTGATAGGGCCTGCCCCATGGATCCAGCGGCACGGCCTTCTCCAGGTAGGGCCCGCTCCAGCGCGGCTCGTTCTGTGGCTTTGCCACCAGGGCTTCGAGCCGCTCTTCCGTGGTCGGGTAGGACCCCACATCCAGGCGATACTGGTCTAGCGCCTTGCCCAAGGAACTGATCTGCGCCTTGGCGATGCTGATGTTTGACTTACCGAGTTGGGCGAAGTACTTTGGTGCAACGAGGCCTGCCAGCAAGCCGATGATGACCAGGACGACCAGCAGCTCCAGCAGCGTGAAGCCCTTGGTTCGACCCCAATCCTTCCCGATGCACCGCCCGCCACATGGCCGGGATATACACCCGTGCACGCGCCTGCATATGCGCGTGCAAAGCGAAATCAGTTGCGTATCGATGCGCATGGAAAACCCCTTGCCCTCGGGACGATCGCCTCGGCCCAACCGCGGCCTTTTTCTCATTCTTGGCTAGCGAGCGATGGGAAAGAAGTGGGGATACCCGCCGAACGGCATGGGTAGAGACCCTCCACTTGGGTACAGCAATGAGCCGTATTGGCATTTGGCTTCCCGGGTACATACAATAAGACACACCTGAAGGGAATGCCCTTAGGCGGCCGTCTTTCCGTGTTGCTGGACATCGCCATTGCGCAAGGAGGTGACTGGCGCTTTCCGTCCATCTCGCGCGGACCGCGGCCGCATCAGCACTTTAGGAGTTCCGATGAGCGCAAGCACTCCCCACGGAGGAGAGCATCTGAAACTGCGTGACGTCACCGATGCAATGCGCAAGATGATGGCCGCGATCGATTCGAGCAACAGGGTCCTGCGCGCGATAACAGATGTTCGCGGTACCGCTCTGGCCATTCTCGCGCCGGGCGGACGTTTTTTGTCGGCAAACAGCAGCGCCGCGGCGATGTTTGGCTATTCGATTGCGGACTTGATAGGCAAATCGCTTGCCGAACTGGTTCGGGAGAGCGATCAGAAACGCGTTAGCGAGGGATTCTCCGGCAGTGCATCGAGTGCGTTTCACTCCTTTGGTGCGGTCTTGCGCGGACGGGGCGGCCGGGACACCGATATCTTGTTGCACAAGCAACCCATTGCGGATAGCGAAGGCAATTTCAGTGCGTTCCTGGTTGTCTTCGAGGAGCCCGTCATTTTGCAGGATGGCAGCATCGAGGCGCTGAGTCGTCCTGAATCGGACCTTCGTCGGCTCTACACGCACCTGATGATCGGGCAGGAAAAAGAGCGCAAGCGGGTATCCTCCGAGCTCCACGATGGCCTCGGGCAGGCACTGACACTGATCAAGCTGATGGTTGAAGACTCACTGCAGCGCATCGAGCGCGGCAACGTCGAGGAGGCCGTCGCGTTACTGGATACCACGGTGCTGCGTATCCGTGAAACCATTGGCGAGGTGCGCCAGATCTGCAACGAACTACGCCCCAGGCTGCTTGATGATCTGGGCTTGGTCCCCGCGCTGGCATCCCTGTGCAGGCAGATAGAGCGCGGCAGCGGGAAGGTTGTCGTCATCTTCGATTGCCGGGCCAGGGAAGACGAGATTCCGGACAGTCTCAAAGCCGATATGTTCCGGGTGGCGCAAGAGGCAATGAACAACGTCGTGAAGCACGCGGTGGCAACCGAGATCAGGGTGACATTGCAACGCGACGCCAACGACATCCTGCTAACGATACAAGACAACGGCATCGGCTTCGAGCAGCTTCCCCTTTCGGCCGACGACGCGTCCTTCTCGGGGCTCGGTCTGATCGGGATGCAGGAGCGGGTCGAATCGAATGGCGGGAGTTTCTCGCTCCAGTCAAGCGAGAGCAGAGGAACCCTCGTCTCGGCAACGTGGAGAACCTGATCCGCCGTGGGACAACGGCGACGTGCCTGCATCGGTTCGTGGTCCGGACATGTGCCTCATTGCCGTGCGAACTGTGCGAACTGTGCAAGCTGTGCGGGCGGCCATACGCATGCCGCCCACGCCAACCAACCTACTTTTGAGCGTCGCGACGAGGACAACCAAGGCGATCCTCGTTTCCGGCGGTGCTGCCGGACTGGCCATCCCGAACGTCATCGGCGCTGCTCGCGTTGTCGTTGGGCGCATCATGTGCATGCGTCAGCGGCGGCTCTGCATCGTGATTCGGATCATAATATCGCTTGGCCAGGGAAGTGATCAGGCCCATGTTGATGGCGATCAGAACCAGCCCGGTCAGATTTGTGATCCCTAACTTATGCATCAGGCTGGCACGATACTTCTCGATGGTCTTTGGGCTGAGGTTCAGGTATTGCCCAGCCTGCTTGTTGGATCGGCCTTCCGCGACCAGCTTCAGAACGCTGCGTTCCCTGGCCGTAAGCACATCCCACGCATTCTTATTCGAAGCCAAATGGTCGTTTCCGCTAACAAACGATTCCACCAGGTTTCCATACATTTCCGAACTCAGATGCTTCTTGCCCTGCATGACAGCATGCATCGCAAACACCAGGTCTTCGAAGGAAGAATCTTTCAAGACGTAGCCATCCACACCGGCACGCAGCGCCTCCCGGACGTACTCGTCGCTTTGGTGGACAGTGAGAGCAATGATCCGAACGGCTGGCGTTCGGCGTCGGATGGAGGAGATCGCATCGATTCCGTTCATGCCGGGCATCGATAAATCCATCAGGATCAGGTCCGGATTCAATGAGATAGCAAGATGACACGCCTCTCTGCCGTCTTTCGCCTCACCGACGACATTGAACTCGCCGATGCCGGATACCATCGAGCGTAGGCCGCTTCGTAGAAGGTGATGATCTTCGACGATCAGAACATTATATTTTATATTCACGTCCCCCTCCCTTTACCACCCTATTTTCTTCTGTTATTCATTGCTGAGATTGAATAGAATTAACGATAATCTCCCATAAAGCATGGATCGAAACAATGTGCAGCCATAAGTGCCGCCGGCATGAAAAAGGTGCCCGCCGGGGGACTGGGCACGAAACTGTTCTTCGTCACGCGATCATTCTCGCCATGCGCGGGATCTGAGTGATGCAGGCACGCCTTAGGCTGCCGCTGTGGTACGCATGCGGAGCATTGGCCGGCCAGCACCCACGCGGAATCGAGGGCCCCGACGAGGAGCCGCTCCCACAACGCCTGGTGGCCAGATGGAGATGGCTTCGGCGCGATTCCGCTGGCATGGAGATATCGCAGCAGGTCGGTGCAGCCCTCCCGGCGCTTGCTCATCATGACCTCTCCCGGCTGGTCTTCGCGTTTCGTAATTTCCTGTAATACAAGGCTAGGAACTAAATTCACGGAGAGACACCACCCAGATGGATTAGGGCTGTATTTGGTACAACCCATTCAAACACAAGATCAATGCATTACCTTTAATACAATAACGTCATGTCGTGGAAACCCGGCACGCTGTGCGGCAGGCAATGGTACGCGCCAGGGCACTAGACGCACCGGGCCAGCCGTCCCTGAAGGCCCGGGCGATCCGCTTGTACCATGGGAGAAAGGCCTGCCGTAATGACCAGCTCAAGGCCAGGCCGGAATACCGGCACGACCTGGGCAACCTGCGCAGGCGCCTCGCCATCAACCATCCGGATTACTGCTCCGTGGGGTTCTTTGCGCCATCGTCGGCCACGCTATCTTGGCTCATCGGCTCGTCTTTCATCTGCTGCTCGTTCATGCTGTCGGGGCTCGCCGGTTCGTCCTTCATCGGCTCCACAGCCATGCCACTGTAGTTCTGCGCATCGCTCTGGGCCCCTTCCTGGGCCGTGACTTCATGATTCATCAGGCTTTTGATGGCGATGTCGCTAACCGTGTCATCGGCGGCAAGAACGCCRGCGGCTGTGAACGCCAGGCTGCAGGCAAGTGCGGCGGCGGTGAACTTGTTCATGATGGTCTCCCTCAGCGATTCAATAACGGCCCGGGACATCCTGGGGCGAGGCGACGCCAGTCCCGGGGTTCTACCACTATGCTCGGCCAAGCGGGTAACAAGAAAAGTGRTAATCCACGCCAAAAGGCATGGGCAAGATCCCCCAATGCAAGGCGGTGCGGATCACGCCCCCATCATTCATCGCCTGTACGATGCGGCTCCTTGGTGAGTAGCCCTACCTCATCTGTAGGGTGTTGACC
>NZ_JBFTSF010000380.1:0-5307 GCF_056399905.1 Cupriavidus sp. 01L46 | reverse complement strand
CCATAGGTTTTGGCTAGGATCCCTTGTCGGACAAATTCATCGATGCTCTCTTTCGAATAGCCGAGCAGCATTCCAATGATCCGATCGATGCCCTCGTCAGGACTATGGAGGTTGTCCCGCTGCGCTGCCAAGACTAACTCCATTGCGGGAATTCTCCATTCTTCGCCGCGTGCAGCGTAGAGGACGTATGTAATTACCGCATAGCCACTGCTTGACGGAAAACCGATGTCGAACTCCTCCATTGTCATCGACCCGTCTTCGACGTGCGGCAAGAAGTCCTCGATAGGCAACACGCCTTTGTCGTCGTTTGCCTTGCTATAGTAAAACATCGACAGCGGCTTTTTGCGTTCCAGCATCAAGCGCAGTTCGTTCCCAGTGTGATTGTCCACGTCCTTATCTCGCAGCCGCGGTTGTTTTTTCAAGACCCGAGCAGCCTGCCCGGAAATCGGCGATGAACCTGAAAAAAGCCAGGCGCCTGAGAGGGATCAGCCTGSCACTCGGTGAATCCTGTTGATGACCAAGAGTAGCGAGCACTTTCACTTTAGATCTCCAGAGTAGATTCGTAAGTGTGACAGCAGACACATCCGCCTCTACAGGTGTTTTTTTACGCCCGCCGCGCGCGGGCATTTTCATTTTTGGAGTCCGCATGGACCAGCAAGTCTTCTGTCGCCGGTTCACGCCACGCGCTGGTGACCACATGTCGAGCCGGCACTGTTCGAGTTCGGGATCCTGTCGCCGGCGCGCGTAGCCGCGTGGATTGCGCAGACCGGCCACGAGTAGCTCCTTGAGGGCGAGAAAAACGGGTGTAGGCGGCAGGTAGACACCTGCGCTGACGTCTCCGGCGCCTCAATAGAGCGAAGGCGGGTTAGCGCTGCCTATTGCCTGGTGCCGATCACCAGTACACCATCACTGCGGTCCGCTAGCACGCCCATCGCGAGCAACATAGGGGTGCTGCCACTCAAGTCTGGTACTGCATACCCAGATGCGGTGGCTGTGCCCGCTCCGCAGCCGCTGTCACCGAAGGTCATTGAAAGGTTGAAGACATTCTTGGCGCCGGCCGGCGGCGCCAGGGTTCCGGTGTGGCTGCAAACGCTAGAGCCAACGGTGGACGTGCCGCTGAAGCTGCCGTTTGCGGCCACAGTGAATTTGATGAGAGCTACGCCGCTGCCGGTCACGGAAGCACCAKAATAGGTTCCGACAATCGAGGCGATAGAGGCAGGGGTGTCGTAAATGGGATCGTAGGCGGCGGTGAACGTGAAGCTCTGGCGGCCCCCGGTCACAGTGCCCTGCAGTGAGCGCTTGGCGGCGTAGGTGGCCGATATTGTGACCGGTGTGGGTGTTTGRCCACCCACAAAGTCGAGTCCATTGGTGGACGAGAACGCCCCGTTTACTGACGTGCCATTACCCTGGACGACCCCGTAGCCGGTGCCGGCCTTCCCATAGACCACGTAGTACTCGCCGTTGTCCAAGACCATGCTAGCAATCTGGAAGCCGTTGCTGGATGAGCCAGAGTACAAGCCTTCGGCCGTCGCCGGAGGCGTCTTCGTGCGGATCAAGGCTAGKCCAGCACTATTGTCATCGCCGCCGCCACCGCAGGCGGCCAAGGAAGCCACCAGTGCCAGCATGGCAATGCGGGAGGCGTGTAATTTGAACATTTTTCCTTTTTTTCCTTCCATTTGTGCGGCATCGGCTGAAGGCTTCTAAATGTCTTCTTGCGAGGCACGCTCAAAAAAAAGTCCGCATATCTGCGGACGTGATTTGGCATTGGGCGGCCCTTAAAACCGCCTTATCTAAATGTCCCATACATTCAGGCGGTCGTATGCCCCTAAGGTGAGGGGTACATTAACGTGTGGAAATTTCGCCGCGCATTATTCCGTATTGCGGGGGCAGGCTACTCGGCAGCCTTCGCTCTCGACGCGCGCGGTKCCGGCTCGGCCTCCATCAGATCGGGCGGGTAGGCGCACGCCCCGCAACTAGCTCTCAAGCCATTGAATCCATTCCGGTCGCGCTCCGTCATTCACATAGAAGTATGCGATGACCTTGTAGCACTGTTCGACCTCGATGCACCACGCTACCGGGTACTCGTCTTTTTGACCGTTGCTCAGGATGTATTTTTCGTTGCCCAACTGGCTGGCCTCACCAATCGAAGTAAAGCCACTGTCACCTTCATGACGCAGGTACATAAGCCAGGCATGTTCGCAGTTCCTCAGCATGCAAATGCTTGGCCCGTCCGGGACGGACACCCACAGCTCAAACTGGGGCACGTCGTCAAAGCGGCCCAGCGCGTGCCGCAGTTCTTCTAGAGACGCAATGTCTTCAGTATGACCATTGAACAAGATTGACATAGCCATGGTAGACACTCKGTAGTTATCGTATAGCGTACGGGTCGGTTGACAAAGCTCCTTCTGCCGCACGCGGAGTCGGCTAGATAGCTGATGTCTTKAGATTCCAGGGTAGCAGAGCTTCGTAGGTCGACAGTCTTTGCGAGGGACAACCCTTTAACAAGGCGACGAGATATCGGTAAGCGGTCGAGAATGCACGGCTCCCCCGAGTCACGCTAGTGTTGGGCGTCAGATGAACTCAGACGGAGCGCCATGTTGGGTCTCCTGCCAGCTCGCAATAGTGCAAAATGCGTCTTTGCATTCCAGACCTTCTCCCGCGGTTCGCGATGCCAGTCCTCCACTCAGCCAATATTGAATCCGCTCTCATCCAGTATGTAGAGTCCTGGGTTGATCTCCTGGCCCGTGGAGACTGGGACGGCGCCATGGCTTTGGTGGAAGTGCCAAACTACTATGGAGTGCTTTGGACTACTGCAGACGTTCGTCGTGCACTCATCGAGTATGGCGGGGGGACTGAGCCCGCAGTTACGGACCCACATGCCTCAAGCGAGCGGCCTCGCATTTCGACCGGTGCGTTTGATGACGGTACCGGTTATTGGGTCGACATTGACTTGCCACTTGAAGGAGCGTGGACCGACCTTACCGCTCAATTTGAGTTCCGGCGGTCGGGAACCCATTACTTTGCCACGCTGCACGACCTGCACGTTCTCTGAGCACGTGTCTGGGTGTCGACGTCGGTGGCATAAGTTCCAAGGCAGCATAGCTTCGTAGTCGTCCACTGTTTGAAGCGTGTTCTCCACCACTGACCGTGGCTAGAGTCAGGTCCGAACTGCCGCTGACCCCCAGACGTATCGCTAGGGCCCAGGGTTGCTGCTGGCATGCGGCTGCTAAACTTCCCTGAGATACCTAGGCCATTTGTATCCAACATGAACCTTGCCAATCTGGAACGCCAACTTTCCTTCCTCCGTGAGATTGACCAACTGAAGAGCGTCGTACGGATGTCGCGGCTGATCAATCAGTCGCGTCGAGAGAATAGTGCCGAACATTCCTGGCATCTCGCCATGTATGCCCTCGTCTTGGCGGAGCATGCAGCAGCGCCTGTTGACGTGGTACGAGTTGTGAAGATGCTTCTCATCCACGACATCGTGGAGATTGACGCAGGCGATGTTCCATTTCACGACCCGTCGGCGCGCGCCGGTCAGGCTGAACTGGAACAACAGGCGGCTGAGCGAATCTTCTCGTTGTTGCCGGACGTACAGGCCGCGGAGTTTCGCAGTCTCTGGTCCGAATTTGAGGCGGCGGAAAGCGACGACGCAAGGTTTGCGAAAGCGTTGGACCGCTTTCAGCCGTTGGTCCACAACGCGGCAACAGGAGGTGGCAGCTGGGTGGAGTGTCAGGTCACTGAAGAACAGGCCCTTGCACGTTATCGACCACCTATCGAGCGCGGTGCACCAGCACTCTGGGAGGAGTCGGCCAAGCTCATCCAAGAATTTTTCCACAAGGCAAAGACTGAATGAGGTGGCGTTGAGGGGTGACGCTCACGCGAGTCGCTTCGGTCACTTACAAAAAATTGCGAAAGGTGCGGGCCGAACTGACGTTAACAACGACAGGAACGCACAGTTCCTTGTCAACTTGGGGCAGGCTTCCATTCCGCGAAGCCTGCCCGTCTTTTACGAGCTGATTCCGCTCACCGGCGCAACGTGACCGTCCAAGGTTCAAACGGCTGATTGACCGTGATGAGGCTGCGTATTCGGTTGGCGAATTGCACCGTATCAAGGCCGAGGCCGAGCGCCAGGAGCAACTTGACCCCCGGTTTCAATAGCGGTGGCCGCCGCACAGGTGCATGCGCGGAAAGAGAAGTGATCTCTGGCGTTCTTTGTAAAGCGGCGGCGTCGCGCCTTAGCCTGCCTTCAAGCCCGGGATCCGAGGGAGATCGCAGGGCTAACGCACGTTCATTGCGCCTTCAGCTTCAGCTTGCCAGCCAGCCGCATGCCGTCACGAAAGCTCATGCCCAGCAGGGTCAGCTGCAAGGCACCCATTGCCAGCTCGATGGCCTGGACGACGTAGAACAAGGTGTCGAACTCGCCGGCCTGCGCTTTGGCGCTCAGGAAGAGCGCGCAGGGCAACATGATCAGCAGACCGTTCGCGACGATCAGGGGCATGCGCTTTTTCTTGCCGTCCACGATGCGGCCCCGCCTGTGCCGGGAGAGGGCAAAGCCGGACGCGCCAGTGGCGGCCATGGCCATAATCAGCAGCGCCAGCCCGTACACCACACATTGCTTGACCAGCGCCACGGCAGCGTGGTCGAAGAACGCCTCGGAGATGACCGTCGACATCCAGAAGGTGGCTACGGTCAGCATTGCCACGCTGCCGGCGATGCCATGCACGATCGGTTTCATGGATCTTCTCCTTCTGCTCTCAAAGATTGACAACCAGTTTCCATGAATGGAAACTGGTTGTCAATATGGTGGCCGGCGGAAGGCGGTAAGGAAATGCAACGGCGCCAGCCTGCCAGGCGCATCCTGCTGTCGCCCCGCTTGATCGTGCTTGCCCAGGCGCGGGTGCGCTATGCGCCGGTGTCCACTTCCGCGTCGACCTCGACATGCATCGCAGCAAGGCCCTCGACCACCCTGGCGGTGGCCTCCAGGTCGGCCGCGCTGAATGCGGCGGCAAGTTTTGCCGCGTGCTCCCGCCACTTCTGGTCCACCGTGCGGTAGGTGCGTTGGCCGCGCTCGGTGAGCATGTATAGCGGCGAGCGCTTGTGCAGGGGGTTGGGGTGCGCTTCGATGAAGCCTTCGTCGGCAAGCAGATTGAGTTGCTTCAGGGCGCCTTGCCGGGTCACGCCCATATTGGCCGCGATCTGCGGCGCGGTCAGTGATTTGCCGGCAAGCGCAAGTGCGCCGAGCATTTGCCAGCGCGCGCTCGTCAATCCCAGCGGGGCCACGAAGCTGTCGCCCCAGGCCAGGAG
>NZ_JBFTSF010000379.1:0-5889 GCF_056399905.1 Cupriavidus sp. 01L46 | reverse complement strand
GAACCCACCGGCAGCTTCGCGCCATTGGCGAACGTGGTGCCGCGCGCGCCAATCTTGACGCCAGGATAGGCTTGCTCGTTCTCGAAGGGGTCGGCCGGGCAATCCTTGACCCGTTGGTCCAGCCACAGCCCGAAGCGCTGCGGATCGGGCCCCGCGGGCTTTTCGAAGCAGGGCTCRTTGAGCAGGCCCAGATAGCGCCAGCGGGTGTCGCGGGAATAGCCCTGGCTCGGATGCGWGCTGATGGACTTGAGCAGGTCGAACGCGCCGAACGTGAAGTTCGTCATGTCGTCCCAGAACCTGTCGTTGCCGCCGCTCCACACCAGCCACATATTGCGGCCGGCGATTTCTTCCTGGGTCAGCGCAACGCCGCGATCCATGCCGTGGAAATAGTCCTCCGATGCGTGCCGGAACGTTTCAGGGCCCCGGCCGGCCTGCTTCGCCTCGTCAAGGACTCGGCCCGGCTCCGGCCTGGAACACCCGCCTGCGGCGAGCGCGCCGATCAATGCGCCAATCAATGCGATACCAAGAACGATTGATCTGCTGCGTGGCGTCACCGCGGTCCCTCCCTTGCCCCCCGCGATCGGACATTTAGGAAGTGACGAAAGACTGATCTGTTGGAAATGAAAATTTGTCGCGCCCGCGAAGCGCGTGCAACGAGCCGGAGCATTGCGCTCCGGCTCGCCCCGCCAGGCCCTTACACCTTGCCGTAGCCCCCGCCTCCCGGCGTTTCCACCACGAAGACATCGCCCGCTTTCATCTCGCAACGCCCGACATGGCCCAGCGCTTGCTCGCTGCCATCACCCCGCACCACGTAGTTGCGGCCCATGGCGCCGGGCTCGCCGCCGGCCATGCCGAACGGTGCGTGCAAGCGGTTGTTGGACAGGATCGACGCCGTCATCGGCTCCAGGAAGCGCACCTTGCGGATGCCGCCGTTGCCGCCGCGCCACTGCCCCGCGCCACCCGAGCCCGGCCGGATCTCATAGCTCTCCAGCCGCACCGGGAAGCGCCATTCCAGCACCTCCGGATCGGTCAGGCGCGAGTTGGTCATATTGGTCTGCACCACGTCGCAGCCGTTGAAACCCTGCCCTGCGCCGCTGCCGCCGGAGATGGTCTCGTAGTACTGGTAGCGTGCGTTGCCGAAAGTGAAATTGTTCATGGTGCCCTGGCTGGCCGCCACCACGCCCAGCGCGCCATACAGCGCGTTGGTGATGCACGAGGACGTTTCCACATTGCCGGACACCACCGAGGCCGGATAGCGCGGATTGAGCATGGAGCCTTCGGGGATGATCACGTGGATCGGCTTGAGGCAGCCGGCGTTGAGCGGGATGTCCTCGTTGACCAGCGTGCGGAACACGTAGAGCACAGCCGCCATGCATACCGCGCGCGGCGCGTTGAAGTTGTTGGGCAGTTGCGCCGAAGTGCCGGTGAAGTCCACCACGGCTTCGCGCCTGGCCTGGTCCACTGTCACGCGTACCTGGATTTGCGCGCCATTATCCAGCGGGTACCGATAGGCACCGTCCTTCAGCGCGGTGATGACGCGGCGCACGGCTTCCTCGGCGTTGTCCTGCACATGGCCCATATAGGCGCGCACCACCGGCAGGCCGAACTGCGCCACCATCTTGCGCAGCTCTTCGACGCCCTTGGCGTTGGCCGCCACCTGGGCGCGCAGGTCGGCCATGTTCTGGTCGATATTGCGGGCCGGGTAGCGCGCGCCCGCCAGCAATGCGCGCATGCCGGCATCGTCGAGCACGCCGGCCTTCACCAGCGGAAAGTTGTCGATCATCACGCCCTCTTCCTCCACCACCGTGGAGTCCGGCGGCATCGAGCCCGGCGTGATGCCGCCGATATCGGCGTGGTGGCCGCGCGAGCCAACGTAGAAGAGGATCTCCTCGCCGGCCTCGTCGAAGACCGGCGTGATCACCGTCACGTCCGGCAGGTGCGTGCCGCCGTTGTATGGGTCGTTGAGCACGTAGACATCGCCATCGGCCATGTGCCCGGCGTTGCGCGCGATCACCGTCTTGATGCTCTCCCCCATCGAGCCCAGGTGCACCGGCATGTGCGGGGCATTGGCGATCAGGTTGCCGCCGGCATCGAAGATGGCGCAGGAGAAGTCGAGCCGTTCCTTGATGTTGACCGAGTACGCCGTGTTCTGCAGCCGCTGGCCCATCTGCTCGGCGATCGACATGAACAGGTTGTTGAAGACTTCCAGCATGACCGGATCGGCGTCGGTGCCCATGGCGCGCCGCTGGGGACGCGGCACGGCGCGGGTCAGCACCAGGTGGTTGCGCGCGGTCAGCTCAGCCTGCCAGCCGGGCTCGACCACCGTGGTGGCGTTGCGCTCGGCGATGATGGCGGGGCCCGGCAGCACGTCGCCGGGGCGCAGCGTATCGCGCGGGAACAAGCCGGTGTCGTGCCAGGCGCCGMCGCTGAACATGCGCACCAGCTCCGCCGGCACGGGGCCGCCGCAGCGCGGCTGCGCGTCGGGCAGCTTCTCCTCGGGCGGCTCGCTGCTGCCGATGGCTTCCACCGACAGGGCTTCCACGACCAGGGGCTTGCCCTGCATCAGGAAGGCATAGCGCTGGCGGTACGCGGCATCGAACGCCGCCTGCATGGCAGGCAAGGTGCCGAACGGCACCACCAGCGCCGAATCCGTGCCCTCGTAGCGCAGGTGCGCACGGCGCACCACGTCGATCTGCGCCTCGGCGACTTCCTGCTCCAGCAGTTCCTTGCGCGCATCGCTTGCCAGCGCATCGAGCGTGGCTTGCAACGCGGGCCATGCACGGTCGTCCAGGCGCGTCTCCACGGCGCGCTCGCGCATGGCGGTGCGGTCGGCCAGGCCCATGCCGTAGGCCGACARCACGCCCGCCAGCGGATGCACGAACACGGTCTGCATGCCAAGGGCGTCCGCCACCAGGCAGGCATGCTGCCCGCCGGCGCCGCCGAAGGTGGTCAGTGTGTAGCCGGTCACGTCGTGGCCGCGCTGCACGGAGATCTGCTTGATGGCGTTGGCCATATTGCCGACCGCGATCTCGATGAAGCCTTCGGCCACCTGCTCGGCGCTGCGTTGATCGCCGGTCGCCTCCGTTACCGCTTGCGCCAGCGCCGTGAACCTGGCCACTACCGTGTCGCGGTCCAGCGCGGCATCGGCCCGTGGGCCGAACACAGCGGGAAAATGCCGCGGCTGGATCTTGCCGAGCATGACATTGCAGTCGGTCACCGCCAGCGGGCCGCCGCGCCGGTAGCTCGCCGGCCCCGGGTTGGCGCCGGCCGAATCGGGGCCGACGCGGAAGCGGCTGCCATCGAAATGCAGGATGGAGCCACCGCCGGCGGCCACCGTATGGATGCTCATCATGGGCGCGCGCATGCGCACGCCCGCCACGCTGGTCTCGAACACGCGCTCGAAATCGTTGGGATGGTCGCCGTTGAAGTGCGAGACATCGGTCGACGTGCCGCCCATGTCGAAGCCGATGATGCGCCCGAAGCCCGCGCTCTGCGAGGAGCGCACCATGCCGACGATGCCGCCGGCCKGGCCGGACAGGATAGCGTCCTTGCCCTGGAAGCGGTGCGCATCGGTCAGGCCGCCGCTGCTCTGCATGAACTGCAGGCGCACGCCCGGCATCTGCTGCTCCACTTGCCCGACATAGCGGCGCAGGATCGGCGACAGGTAGGCGTCCACCACCGTGGTGTCGCCACGCGAGACCAGCTTCATCAGCGGCGACACCTGGTGCGAGACGGAAATCTGCGTAAAACCGGTCTCGCGCGCGATCCGCGCGGCGGCCTGCTCGTGCACCGCCTGGCGGTAGCCGTGCAGGAACACGATGGCGATGGCGCGGATGCCGCTGTCGAACACACGCTGCATATCGGCGCGCAGCGCGGCTTCGTCGAGCGGCGTCACCGTTTCGCCCTGCGCGTCCAGGCGCTCGCCCACCTCCACCACGTCGCGGTAGAGCAGCTCCGGCAGCACGATGTTCAGGTCGAACAGGCGCGGCCGGTTCTGGTAGGCGATGCGCAGCGCATCGCGAAAGCCGCGCGTGATGAAYAGCGCCACCGGCTCGCCCTTGCGCTCCAGCAAGGCATTGGTCGCAACCGTGGTGCCCATCTTCACCACTTCCACCTGCGCCGGCGTGACCGGCTCGCCCGGGGCCAGCCCCAGCAGGTGGCGGATGCCGGCCACGGCGGCATCGCTGTACTGCTCCGGGTTCTCGGACAACAGCTTGTGCGTGACCACCGTGCCATCCGGCCGGAGCCCCACCACATCGGTGAAGGTGCCGCCGCGATCGATCCAGAATTGCCAGCGGCGGCGGTCCGAAACAACGGCAGCGGAGGATGGCAGCGACTGCGGCATACGGGGGCTTCCTTCTAGGGCGTGATGGAGATGTCGGGAAAAAAAAGGGCGCTCAGGCGGCAGCGCGGCCTGGATGCAGGCCGGACGCGCGCGGTGTCCTTGCTGCTACAGGGACGTCGCCGAGCGTGCGGCCTGCTCGTACAGGCCGGTCAGCACACGCAGCAGCCGTGCCAGCTCGCCGATCTCCACGTTCTCGGCACTGCCGGCGGAGAAATTGCTGGTCAGGCATTGCTCGCGGATCTCGCGGTAGCGCGCGCAGGCCTCGGTGCCGGCGGGAGTGGTGATGTAGGTGGCTTCCTTGCCGATGCGCTCGCCCTCCACCAGCGCCAGGCCCTGTAGCTTCTTGAGCGCGTAGGTGACCAGGTGGGTGTCCTCGACGTTGAGGACGAAGCAGATATCGGCGAGCCGCTTGGGGCGCGCCCGGTGGTTGACGTGATGCAGCACCAGCACGTCCAGGAAGGTCAGGTCGCGCACGCCGGAGGCGCCCATGCAGCGCACCACCCAGCGGCTGTAGGCGTTGTAGGCCGTGTTCAGGCCGAACTCGAACTCCGACAGCTCCGGGCTGCGCTCCGACACCAGGTGCGAAGACGAAACGATATTGGGGCCCAACGGACGCGCCAGCGCACTGGCCGCGGACCTGGCGCTCGCTTGGCCACCCTCGGCGTGAACGGCTGCTGGCCCTGGCTCGATTGCTGGCTGCGCTACTGGCTCGGTTGCTGGCTCGGTTGCTGGCTTACGCGCCATGTCTTCACTCCTTTCAGGGGTTGGTGTGCGCAGCGAACGACAAGGATGACTAGGTGTATCCCCGATGTCCTGGCCACCATATTTGGCTTGACAGTTTATTAACAAATTATGAGGATAAACACAAAATAAATCCAAGCAAAACATCGGGGATGTCACCGTGGATTCTGCACGAAAAAAGGGCGGGGAACGCGGGAAGCGCGGGTTGCGCACTATCGCGGGGACGCCGGCGTGCCCCGCCATGGGCTGGTTGCGCAGCGCGGACGCACTGGATAGACTCGATCGGACCCCTCCTGAGCGCGACTGATCGCGAGCCCCATGCCTACGGATATCCATACATTACAGACAAGGCTTCACGATGGCGCGATCTCCCGCGCCGACGTGATCGCCCAGGCTGCGCAGCACGCGCAGCAGCCGGACGCGCACGCCGTGTTCCTGCACACCACCTTCGACACCGCCGCGCAGGTCGCCAAGGCCGCCGACGCGGCCTGCCTGGCGGGCAAGCCGCTGCATCCGCTGGCAGGCCTGCCGGTCTCGGTCAAGGACCTGTTCAACATCGCCGGCGAAGCCTCGCGCGCCGGCTCGCCGGTGCGCAGCGACGCGCTGGCGGCCACGGCCGACGCCACGGTGGTGCGCCGGTTGCGCGAGAGCGGCGCGGCGCTGGTGGGGCGCACCAACATGACCGAGTTCGCCTTCTCGGGCGTGGGCATCAACCCGCATTTCGGCACGCCGGTCAACCCGGCGGACAAGCAGGTCGCGCGCATTCCCGGCGGCTCGTCGTCGGGCGCCGCGGTGTCCGTGGC
>NZ_JBFTSF010000378.1:0-5314 GCF_056399905.1 Cupriavidus sp. 01L46 | reverse complement strand
CCTTTGGGATTGGAGCGGGAGACGAGGCTCGAACTCGCGACCTCAACCTTGGCAAGGTTGCGCTCTACCAACTGAGCTACTCCCGCAGGATCCTGCTAACTTCTTACCCAAAACACAGCTTATGTGCCGATACTGCTCACATCTCGCTACATTCTTGCTGCTTTTCGCTTCGTTCGGTTTGTTTCGTCAGAAGCGAGAACAGGATTATTGCAAATCAGCGGCGTGGTCGTCAAGCATATTTTTCATCGAATCATCACTTTTGTGCGGTGGCCTCGCCACTTAGGCCACTGCGCTCGCGAATCTGCGGCCACGCCAGCTTCATGTAATAGAACATCGACCACAGGGTCAGCACCGCCGCCACATAGATCAGCCATGCGCCCAGCACGGAAGCATCGACGATGCCGAGCAGGCTATCGTTGAAGAGCAGCAGAGGGATCGCGATCATCTGGAAGGTGGTCTTGAGCTTGCCGAGGAAATTCACCGCGACGCTCTTCGACGCCCCGATCTGCGCCATCCACTCACGCAACGCGGAGATGGTGATCTCCCGGCCAATGATCACCAGCGCGATCAGGTCGGCCACCCGGCCCAGCGCCAGCAACGACAGCAGCGCGGCCGCCACCATCAGCTTGTCGGCCACCGGATCGAGGAAGGCGCCGAAGGACGAAGTCTGGTTCCAGCGCCTGGCCAGGAAACCGTCCAGCCAGTCGGTGACCGCGGCCACGATGAAAAAACCGGCTGCCGTCATGTTCTTGGCATGCATGGGCAGCCATGCTTCGGGCAGGTAGTACACGCCCACCACGAGGGGAATCATGGCAACACGGAGCCAGGTCAGCAGGATCGGTATATTCAGCGGCATGGGGGCTCGGAACGAGACGACGGCAATGGGCAACGCCGAGATTGTCGCCTATTTCAACGATGGCCGAGCATTTCCTGCCACATGGGCGTCGGATTTGGCCGGATCAATGTAGCTGCCGATAGATTTCCTCAGCCAGCGCGTGCGAGATGCCATCGACGCTGGCCAGTTCGTCGATGCTGGCCGCGACCACCCCGCGCAGGCCGCCAAAGCGCGTGAGCAGCTTCTGCCGGCGACGGGCGCCGACGCCCTCGATCTCCTCCAGCCGCGAGGTGTTGCGCACCTTGGCGCGGCGCGCGCGCATGCCGGTAATGGCAAAGCGGTGCGCCTCGTCGCGAATCTGCGCCACCAGCATCAGCGCCGCACTGCCCTGCCCCAGCTCCAGCGAAGGACGGCCATCGGCGAAGATCAGCGTCTCCAGCCCGACCTTGCGGCCCTCGCCCTTGGCCACGCCGACCAACAGCCCGATATCGAGGCCAAGCTCCTCGAACACCTGGCGCGCAACCTCCACCTGGCCCTTGCCGCCATCGATCAGCACCACGTTCGGCACCAGCGCCAGCGCACTGGACGCCCCCGCCTCGCCGCCTTGCTCGCCCCCCTCGGGGACGGGCTCCTGCCCCTGCGCYTGCTCCAGCATCTCCACCAGCTTCTGGTAGCGTCGGGTCAGCACCTGACGCATGGCGGCGTAGTCGTCGCCGGGCGTGATGTCCTGGATGTTGTAGCGGCGGTACTCCGCGTTCTGCATCTCATGATGGTGGAAGACCACGCAAGACGCTTGCGTGGCCTCGCCAGCGGTGTGACTGATGTCGAAGCACTCGACCCGCAGCAACGCGAGGTCTTCCATGTCGATGCCGATCGTCTCGGCCAGCGCCCGCGTACGGGCCTGCTGGCTGCCTTGCTCAGCCAGGCGGCGTGACAGCGCCAGCTCGGCGCCTTTCTGCGCCATCTCGAGCCAGGACCGGCGCTGCCCCTGCGGCTGGCGCACCAGCGTGACCTTGCGCCCCGCCTGCATCGTCAATGCCTCCAACAGCGCCTTGTCTGGCGGCAGGTGGCTCACTACCAGGATCGGCGGCACGGCCTGGTCCAGATAGTGCTGCGCCATGAAAGCGGACAATACCTCGGCGGCGATGCGCTCGACCGGTATGCCGGCCGGACCGCCGGGCGCTGCCGCGCCTTCGCCAGCCGCAACGCCCGGCTCGATCGCCGCGCTGGCACCGGCATCGTCGTCCTGGTGCCCGACAATCATCGCGCCCTCCTCGACGTGCGCCGGGAAATAAGCCTTGTCGCCGAGATGACGGCCGCCGCGCACCATCGCCAGGTTGACGCACGCACGGCCACCCTCCACCGCCACTGCAAGCACGTCGATGTCGCTGGACTGCCCAACCTCCTCCACGGCCTGCCGCTTGAGCACGGTGGACAGCGCGCCAATCTGGTCGCGCACCGCCGCCGCCTGCTCGAACTCGAGCCGCCCGGCGTGCTCTTCCATCTTCGCCTGCAAGCCTTCGAGCACCTCGTTCTGAYGGCCTTGCAGGAAGCGCGCCGCGTTGCTGACATCGCGCGTGTAATCCGCCTCGCTGATGGCGCCCACGCAAGRCCCGGTGCAGCGGTGGATCTGATGCAGCAGGCAAGGCCGCGTGCGATTGGCAAAGACGGTGTCCTCGCAGGTACGCAGCTGGAACACGCGCTGCAGGATCTGCATGCTTTCCCGCACAGCGCCAGCGCTGGGGAAAGGCCCGAAATACTGATGCTTGCGGTCGGTGGCGCCGCGGTAGTAGGCCATGCGCGGGAAGCGATGGCTGGTCAGCTTGACGAACGGATACGACTTGTCGTCGCG
The DNA here is from genome assembly GCF_056399905.1 of Cupriavidus sp. 01L46. Lineage (NCBI taxonomy): Bacteria > Pseudomonadati > Pseudomonadota > Betaproteobacteria > Burkholderiales > Burkholderiaceae > Cupriavidus > Cupriavidus sp. 01L46. The sequence continues at coordinate 2,627 of NZ_JBFTSF010000378.1, read as the reverse complement.
GAACAGGATGTTGTAGCGCGGCGCCAGCGCCTTGATCAGGTTGTTCTCCAGCAGCAGCGYCTCGGCCTCGGTGGGCACCACCGTGGTATCGATGCGCACGATCTTGGCCACCATCATGGCAATGCGCGGCGACAGCAGCGTCTTGTTGAAGTAGCTGGAAACGCGCTTTTTCAGGTCGCGCGCCTTGCCCACGTAAAGGACATTGCCCTGGGCATCGAAGTAGCGGTAGACCCCGGGCAGGCCGGGCAATTGCGCAATCACGGCCTTGGCGTCGAACGGCGCGTCCGGCACGGGTTCGGCAGGTGCCGCGCAAGGGGCCGCCGAGGACGCTTCGGTCGGCTGCTCGGGTAGCCCATCCGGCTGGGCGGAGGCGGGCGCGCCCTGATCGTGGGGTTCAGGTTCCTGCTGGGACATCGGTAGCGAATTGACCGTGGGTTGGCTGGTGGCGCGCATGCCCGGCGGGGCCATGGCGCAACAAGCTCTAAAATCGCAAGTTTAGAGCAAATCCTCGCGGAGTCCCGCCACCATGCCCACTCAGCCCGATCGCGCCATCCGCTCCTGGGACATCTTCTGCACCGTCATCGACAACTATGGCGATATCGGCGTCTGCTGGCGGCTGGCACGCCAGCTGGCCCAGGAACACGGCCACGCCGTGCGCCTGTGGGTGGACGACCTGGCCAGCTTCGCGCGCCTTGCGCCTGGCCTCGACATCGCCGCCCCAGAGCAAGTGCTTGCCGGCGTGACGATTCGCCCGTGGCAGCGCACGKACCAGGAAAGCGCCCAGGAGAGCGCCGCGCGCTTCGCGGGGGTCACGCCGCACGACGCGGTGATCGAGTCCTTCGCCTGCGACCTGCCGGCCGCATTCCTGGCCGCCATGGCTGCATGCGAGCCCAAGCCGGCCTGGATCAATCTCGAATACATGAGCGCCGAACCCTGGGTCAGGGAACACCACGGCATGGCCTCGCCCCACCCGCGCCTGCCGCTGATCAAGTATTTCTTCTTCCCCGGCTTCGAGCCCGGCACGGGCGGCCTGCTGCGCGAAGCCATGCTCGGCATGCAGCGCGAGCACCTGCGCACCAGCCCCGCGGCCCAAGCGGCACTCTGGCATCGCCTTGGCTTCCAGCCCATCGACGGCGCGCTGAAAGTCAGCCTGTTCGCGTATGCCAACGCCGCGTTGCCGGCGCTGCTCGCGCAATGGCGGGATGGCCCGGAGCCCGTCCAGTGCCTGGTCCCGGCCGGCCTGGCGGCGCAACAGGCAAGCGAATGGTTCGGGGCGGCCGGTTGCATGCCCGGCAGCGCCTTCGAGCGCGGCAACCTGACCGTACAGGTGGTGCCCTTTGTGCGCCAGGAGCACTACGATGAACTGCTCTGGCTATGTGACCTGAACTTCGTGCGTGGCGAGGATTCGTTCGTGCGCGCGCAGTGGGCCGGCCGGCCCTTTGTCTGGCATATCTACCCGCAATCCGATGCGGCGCACATGGTCAAGCTCGATGCCTTCCTGGCTTTGTTCCTGCAGCGGCTGGAACGAAGCGGTCAGACTGAGGTTGCCAATGCACTTTCCACCTTCTGGCACAGCTGGAATAAGGATGGTGAATCACCTGACTGGTCGCGCCTGCGTGCCCATCTGCCCGTGCTGGGTGCGGCCACCGAGCAGTGGCAGCGCAGCCTGCAGCACCTTGGCGACCTGGCCGCAAATCTCGCGGCCTTCTGCGAAAATCGGGTAAAATAGCGGGTTATTTTGATGGTGACCAGGCCGGAAGACGGAAACGCCCCGCGCAAGCTTGCGTGCAGTGTGTCGGCAGAGCGCCTTCGCCATACCGAATTCCGAGACATTCTTTTTCAGGAAATAGTTCAGATGAAAACCGCACAAGAACTCCGCGTCGGCAACGTATTCATGATCGGTACCGACCCGATGGTCGTGCAGAAGGCTGAGTACAACAAGTCGGGCCGCAACTCCGCCGTGGTCAAGATGAAGTACAAGAACCTGCTGACGGAAGCCCCGGGTGAATCCGTCTTCAAGGCTGACGACAAGTTTGAAGTCGTGATGCTGGAACGCCGCGAATGCACCTACTCGTACTTCGCCGACCCGATGTACGTGTTCATGGATACCGACTTCAACCAGTACGAAGTCGAGCAGGACAGCATGGGTGACTCGCTGAACTACCTCGAAGACGGCATGACCGTCGAAGTGGTGTTCTACAACGACAAGGCCATCTCGGTGGATATGCCGACCACGCTGGTCCGCGAGATCACCTACACCGAGCCGGCCGTCAAGGGCGACACCTCGTCGGGCAAGGTGCTCAAGGGCGCCAAGATCAACACCGGCTTCGAGCTGCAAGTGCCGCTGTTCTGCAGCATCGGCGACAAGATCGAAATCGACACCCGTACCGGCGAATACCGCAGCCGCGCAAACTAAGCGCAGCTGATTCGCCGCCATCCGCAGCGCGGGTGGCGCAACGGAAAAAKGGCAGCTTCGGCTGTAATGCCGTTCAGTTAAGGTCCCTATTGAGGAAGCGAACGGCATAGCGTGAAGGGCGGGACTTGACGACCCGGTCGCATGAGCGACCGGGTCGTTTCACATTGGGCAGCGACTTTAGGCGCTCGCGTAGGCGCTGCAGGCAGGCGGG
>NZ_JBFTSF010000377.1:0-5352 GCF_056399905.1 Cupriavidus sp. 01L46 | reverse complement strand
GCTTTCCTTTGCTGACCAACCGCGTGTTTTTCGACAGCATCGAATCCACGCTCGGCCCCGCCACGCGCACCGCGATGACGCAGGCGACGTCGCAGGCGGAGTGGAACACCATCTTGCTGTCATCGCCCGAATGGATGCAGGACTGAGCAGTCCGCCCTGTACAAGGAGTACCCCATGCAACGACGTAACTGGCTGAAGGGCGCAGGGCTTGCCGGACTGGCGGCTTTGGCGCCCGGCATCGTCTCGCGCGCCTACGCGCTGCCGCAGCAGGCCGATGCGCGTTTCCTGCTGGTGTTCCTGCGTGGCGGCTACGACGCCACCAATGTGCTGGTGCCGGCGGGCAGCGATTTCTACTACGCGTCGCGCCCGACCATCGCCATTGCCAGGCCGGTGGCGCAGGGCGCTCCAGCCGATCCGCGCGCCGCGCTGTCGCTGGCGGCAGCCTTCGATGGCGGCGCGGGCAGGGGCATCGACGCGTGGGCGCTGCATCCCGCGCTCAAGGATAGCCTGTTGCCGCTGTGGCAAAAGCAGCAGCTTGCGTTCGTGCCGTTTGCCGGCACCGATGACCTCTCGCGCAGCCATTTCGAGACGCAGGACGGGGTCGAGGCCGGGCTGCCGCTCGCCGGCAACGGCAAGGGCAGCGGACGCATCGATGCCTCGCTGCGCGGCTCCGGCTTTCTCAACCGGCTGGCCGAATCCATGGGTGGACGCGCCGCGCCCGTCGCCTTCACCGACGGCCTGCCGATGGTGCTAAGCGGCGCGCTCACCGTGCCCAATGTCTCGCTCAAGGGTACCGGACGCACGCCCTTCGACGAGCGCCAGACCCGCGTGCTCGCGCAGATGTATCGCGGCACCCGCTTCGAGTCGCTGATCAACGAGGGCTTCGAGCTGCGCCAGACCGTGGCGCAGGAGGCCGAGGCCATGCAGCGCCGCAACAGCATGATGGCCGCGAACCTGCCCGCGCAGGCCGAGYCTGACATGGCGGGCCGCATGCAGGAGATGCAGGCGGCCAACCGCCGCGCGCTCAGCGCCAAGGGCTTCGAGGTGGAAGCGCGCCGCATGGCGGGGCTGATGCGCGAGCGCTTCAATCTTGGCTTTATCGATGTCGGCGGCTGGGATACGCACGTGAACCAGGGCGGCGCGCAGGGACAACTGGCCAACCTGCTGGATAACCTCGGGCGCGGCATCTCCGGATTCGCGGACGAGATCGGGCCGGTATGGAGCAAGACCACGGTGGTGGTGGTCTCCGAGTTCGGCCGCACCTTCCGCGAGAATGGCACGCGCGGCACCGACCACGGTCACGGCACGGTGTACTGGGTGGCCGGCGGCGCAGTGCGTGGCGGGCGCATCGCCGGTGAGCAAGTGGCGGTGGAGCAGCGCACGCTGAACCAGAATCGCGACTGGCCGGTGCTCAATGAATACCGCGCGATGCTGGGCGGGATGTTCAAGCGCCTGTACGGGCTGGACGATGCGCGCCTGGCGCATGTGTTTCCCGATGTCCGGGCGGTGGATATCGGGCTGGTCTAGCGTGCTCAGCCTTGGGCCGGCAATACTGCCTGTTCAATCTTGCTGCTAACGGAAGACGTGCTGCTTCCCCAATACGGCAAGACCTGTGTGCTTGGCGCGTAAAAGGGAACCTTGCATCGCGGTGATCGTGGCGAGTGTCAAACGTCGGTCGCGTCCAACTCCGCCTGCAGCCTCTCCACCTCCCGCATCATCTGCGCCGAAAACGCCGGCCCTTCCCACGCCCGATAATTCTGCCCCGCATAGGCCAGCGCGTTCTTGTAATACAAGAACGCATTGAGCCGGTTGCGCACAAAATTGTTCTGCGTGCGCGTGACCTTGCCTGGGCTGCCCATCACGATGGAGTTGGGCGGGATCACGGTGCCTTCCTTGAGGAAGGCGTGCCCGGCAATGATGCAGTTATCGCCGATCACGCAGCCGTCCATGATGGTGGCGTTGATGCCGATCAGGCAGTTGTCGCCGATCGTGCAGCCGTGGATGGTGCAGTGGTGGGTGATGGAGCAGTGGCTGCCGATGATGGTCGGCGTGCCCTCGCCGATGTGCAGCATCGCGAAGTCCTGGATATTGGTGTAAGCGCCGATCACGATTTCCCGGCTCTCGGCGCGCGCTKCCACATTGATCCAAATTGATGCGCCCTCGTGCACGGTGATCTTGCCGTAGAGGTAGGCCGATTCGTGCACGTAGGCGGTGGGGTGCAGGCTCACATCGGGGCCGATGAATGCCATCGCTGTCTCCTTGGGTTATTTTTGGAATGCGCAGATTGTACGTCGATGCGTTGATGCGCCGGGGTGCGTTCCATCTGCCGCGTCGATGCCTTCGCGACGGGTTCGTTTCCGCTTTTGTGTTCGATCTTGTGCTGGTAGGTCTCATACCAGCATAAGTTGTCATCTTGTCGCGCCGGGACTGGCCCTTTAGGCTGTTCAGGGCCATCTCCCCGCAACCAGACAGAGCGAACGAAGAGGAACGCCTCCATGACCCCCAATCAAACCGCCGCCGCCGATCCCGCCGCCAAATTCGACCCCAGCCGCGCGGGCGAGTACGAAAAGCAAAGCCGCATCGCGCTGGCTGGCTACGACGCCTGCCATGAGCTGTCCGCGTGCATGCTGGCGGCAACGCTCGGCGCCGGGCGCGCGGCCGAGGTGCTGGTGGTCGGCGCAGGCGGCACGGCGCAGGAGATCGTCTGCGCGGCCAGGCTGGAGCCGGCGTGGCGCTTCACGGCGGTCGATCCGTCGGCGCCGATGCTGGACCTTGCCATGGCGCGCGTCGCCCAGGCCGGGCTGGCCGAGCGTACGCATGCCGTGGCGGGCGTGGTGCAGGACCTGCCCGCCGCGCCGCGTTTCGACGCCGCCACGTTGATCGGCGTGCTGCATCACCTGCCGGGGGACGAAGCCAAGCGCGATATCTTGCGTGCCATCGCGGCCCGCCTGAAACCGGGCGCGCCGCTGATCCTCGCCGGCAACTACCGCGCCTATGCCAGCGAGCCGCTGCTGCTGGCTGCGTGGGGCGAGCGCTGGCGCATGCAAGGCGCCGGCGCCGACGAGGTCCAGGCCAAGCTGGGCAAGATCCTGCAAGGCGCGGACCCGCCGCACTCGGAGGCTGCCGTGCAGGCGCTGCTGGCCGAGGCGGGCTTTGCCGCGCCGCAGCGATTCTTCGGCAGTCTGTTCTGGGGCGCGTGGCTGGCACGCAAGCAGGGCGGCTGAGCCTGGACGCTCGCGCATGGCCGGGCTTTGCGCGCAAGCCAGCCGGTTCTATCCTACGCAGACGAGAGCCGCCCTCAAGGAGCTTGCCATGCCCGTCCGCTCTTTGTCCTTGCCCGTGCGGATCGCCTTGGCGGCGCTGGCCGGCACCGCCATGCTGGCCTGGCCGGCGCACGGCGCCGACAGCGACCAGGAAAACCGTGGCCACGATCCGTTCTTCCAGATCTCGTCGCGCATCGCCAATTGCCCGGAGCCGCTCGGGCCTCGCGTGGACGAAGCACAATGGCGGCGCGACGCMCATCACCGGATCGAGGACGGCAACCATTGCTATGTCGAAGGCCGCTGCCGTCTCGGCAATGCCTACCAGTACGAGCAAGAGATCGTGGAAAGCACGCAGCGCCGTCTGCAGTCGCTGTCGATCACGCTGCCGGGCTGGCGGGAATCCACGCTGTGGCTCACCGTGCGGGGCCGCTGGCTGCTGGTGCAGGGCTGCGTGGGGCGGGGTTTCCCCGGGCAGCCCTTCGTGGCCGCACTGCGCGAAGTTGCCGACGTGGAGATCGTGGTCGACCAGACCACGGCGGATCCCGCGCGCGGCGTGCCTTATCCGGTATTCGGTAGCCTTCCCGGCCCGGCGGCGCCCGTTCCGCCTCGATCCGGCCGAAGGCCGAACTAGGCATTTTCTTCCCGGGCTTAGATTCTTCGGTGCTGGCGCCAATCCGGGTTGTGGGGCGTCATGCCAAGTGCTACCTTCTGGGCGTGCTGGCGGCCCGTCCGGGTTGAAATCCCGACGCATGGGGAAGCGCCAGCAGCAAGATTTTTGCTCGGGACGCGACACGACATGACTGCTTACCCCAAGGGGCCGAAGCCCGCCTTCAGGCGGCAGGGTGCGGTGCTACTTCCATTGCTGCTATGCGGGCTCGCCAATGCAGCCCCGGCGCAGCAAGGCCCCGCCGACAGCCCGGCGCAGGGCGTGCCCGGCACCATCTGCGACGCGCCCTGGTTCCAGTCCGGCGCGCGGGCGCAGATGGAGGCCAGTGGCGACATGCCGATGTCGATCACCATGACCATCCGGAACCCGACGCTCACGGAAAATGGCTGCAGCGCCTGGCTGTCGATTCACTCGAAGTCGGCGCTGGCTGCCATGATGGGCCCGCCGGTCGTGATGGACCAGGTCCACAAGATGACGTTCGACCGCGGCGCGACGGCCAGCTCGGTCGGCAGCGTGAGCAGCCAGCGCGCCACCATCAATGCGCAGGCGCGCTACACGCGGCTGTTCGGGCAGGCATCGTTCCAGGGCAAAGGCGTGCTCAGCTACGCGGGCCTTGCGATACGGGAGGGCGTGGTGCTGCCGGGCGAGACGCTCAGTTCCAGCCTGGATCTCGTGATCCACAGGCTGGCAACGGACGAGCTGGTCACGACCATTCGCGCGCCATCGGCCTCGGTCTCGGTTGGCGAGCGCAGGGTCGGCCGTGCGCAATCCATCGAGACCATGCTGGGCCGCCGCGAATGCATGCCGATCACTTACGAAAAGCGCACCTCGCTGGGGCCTTTGATGATGGGTGATGACCTCATCCAGACCGAGCCCGCGATCATGAACGTCACCGACTGGTACTGCCCGACGGAAGCGTTCGTGCTGCGCACGGAGGTGCGGCAGAAAGGAAAGGTCGAGAGAATCGACACGACTGCCATTGGCATGGACGACGGCACGCAGTGACGCAGGATGCTGAGCGCTGGCGGGTACGCCGCGCCGGGGAGCATCCAGGAACACCAAGGCACACCAAGGCACACCAAGGCACACCAAGGAACACCACGACATGAACAACGAGAACCAAGAGATCGATTTGCTGCCCTTGCTCCGGCAACTCGAAACCGAACTGCACCGTCCCGCCGCGCGCGGCGACCGCCATCGGCTGGACGCGCTGCTGCACGACGACTTCCTGGAGTTCGGCCGCTCCGGCGGCATCTATACCAAGGCCGACACGCTGGACGAGCTGCCCACCGAAGCCGCCTCGGGCACGATCTGGGCGCAGGATTTCTCGCTGCGCTCGCTTGCGCCGGGCGTGGCCATGCTGAACTACCGCTCTGCCTGCCGGCAACCGGACAGCCGGCTGGAGCGGCACACCCTTCGCAC
>NZ_JBFTSF010000376.1:0-5403 GCF_056399905.1 Cupriavidus sp. 01L46 | reverse complement strand
TTCCCGGTGGCGCTCGACGGCAGCGGCGAGATCGGCACGGCCATCCGCACGGTCAAGGAGCAACTGCGCGCGGTGCCCGGCGAAGGCATCGGCTTCGGCCTGCTGCGCCGCTGGGGCACGCCGGCCCAGCAGTCGGCGCTGGCGGCGGTCCCGAAGCCCGAGGTGGTGTTCAACTACCTGGGCCAGTTCGATGCAAGCTTTGCCCAAGGTGCCGCATGGCGGCCGGCCGAAGAGGGGGCGCAGGCGGCGGGAGGCACCCAGGACCCCGCCGCTCCGCTGTCGCATCCGCTGTCGGTCAGCGGGCAAGTGCTTGGCGGCGAACTGCAATTGACGCTGGCGTTCAGCCAGAACCGGCATCGCACGGCCACCATCGAGCGCCTGGCCGGAGCGTTGCGGGCCGAACTGGAAGCCGTCGTACGCCACTGCACCTCCGGCGCCGTCGGCCTCACGCCTTCCGATTTTCCGCTGGCTGGCCTGACGCAGGCCCGGCTCGACGCACTATGCCTCGATGCCGCGCGCGTGCAGGACCTGTATCCGTTGTCCCCGATGCAGTCGGGCATGCTGTTCCATAGCGTCTTCGCCCCCGAAGGCAGCGCGTATACGAACCAGTTGCGTGTCGATATCGACGGTCTCGATCCGGCCCGCTTTGTCGCAGCATGGCAGGCCGTGCTGGCGCGCCACGACAGCCTGCGCTGCGGTTTCCTGCATCGCGGCGACCAGCCGCTGCAATGGGTGGCGAAGGACGTCGCCTTGCCCGTGATCGAGGCGGACTTCACGGGGCGCGCCGCCGAGGACGTGGATCGGCTGGCGGCCGAGCAGCTCGCACAGCGCTTCGACCTGCAACAGCCGCCGCTGATGCGCGTCGCGCTGYTGCGCACGGGGCCGGATCGCCATCATCTGGTCTGGACCGTCCATCATCTGCTGCTCGACGGCTGGAGCACCGCGCATTTGCTGGGCGAGGTGCTGCGCCACTACGCGGGCGAAGCGCTGCCGGCTGCCGGACATCGCTTTGCCGACTACATCGGCTGGCTGCAGTCGCGTGACCGGGATGCCAGCGAGACGTTCTGGAAGGCGCAACTGCAGTCGCTGGAAACGCCAACGCGCCTGCTGGATGCACTGCCAGCGGTCACGTCCGGGGATGGCCATACCGAGCAGCATCATCACCTCGACGCCGACGCAACGGCCGCGCTGGCCGCGTTTACCCGCGCGCAGAAGGTGACGTTCAACACGCTGGTGCAGGCGRCATGGCTGCTGGTGCTGCAACGCTGCACCGCGCAGCCCAGCGTGGCGTTTGGCGCCACCGTGTCCGGCCGCCCCGCCGATCTGCCGGCCGCCCAGCAGATGCTGGGGCTGTTCATCAACACGCTGCCGGTGGTGGCCACGCCCTCGCCGCGCCAGAGCGTGGGCGACTGGCTGCGTGAGGTCCAGGCGCTGAACCTTGCCACGCGCGAGCACGAACACGCGCCGCTCTATGACATCCAGCGCTGGGCCGGCCACGGCGGGCAGACGCTGTTCGATTCGATCGTGGTCTTCGAGAACTACCCGGTCGATGCCGCGCTGCACCGCGCGCCGGGCGGGCTGGCGTTCGCGAACATCACCAACCGCGCGGAAACCAATTACGCGCTGACGCTGGTGCTGGCCCAGACCGATACGCTGCGCCTGACCTGCCGCTTTGACCGCGCCCGTCTGGCGGAAGCCCAGGCCGAAACGCTGGCGCAGGCGCTGCTGGCCACGATGCGTGCCATGGCGGCCGATGCGGCGCAGCCACTGGGGCAGATCGGCCTGATCGACGCGACGCGTCTGCGGACGTCGCCTTCCTCGGCGTTCGTCGGCAGCTATCAGCCCGTCCATCGGCGCTTCGAGGCCCATGCCCTCGATACGCCCGACGCCACGGCGCTCGTCGCCGAYGGCCAGGCGCTGAGTTATGGCGAACTCAACCGGCGCGCCAACGCGCTGGCGCGGCAGTTGATCGCGCGCGGCGTGGGGCCGGATGTGCCCGTGGGCGTGCTGGCCGAGCGGTCCGTGGAAATGGTCGTCGCGCTGCTGGCGATCCTGAAGGCTGGCGGCGCCTATGTGCCATTCGATCCCGAGTATCCGACCGACCGCCTGGCCTATATGGTCGAGGACAGCCGCGTGGCGCTGTTGCTGACGCAGCGCCACGAGGCCCTGCTGGCCGCACCGGCCTCGGTGTCCATGCTGGACCTGACGCAGCCCGCGCTCTACATCGGCGACGCCGCAGGCACGACGCCGAACCCAGAGCGGACGCCACATCCGGCGCATCTGGCCTATGTGATCTACACCTCCGGCTCGACCGGGCGGCCCAAGGGCGTGGGGATTTCCCACAGCGCGCTGGCCCACTATCTCGATGGCGTGCTGGCGCAACTGGCATTGCCGCGCGGGCTGCGCATGGCGATGGTATCGACACCGGCGGCGGACCTCGGGCATACGGTGCTGTTTGGCGCGCTGGCCAGCGGCGCTGCGCTGCATCTGCCCGAACGCCGTTGCGTGTTCGATGCGGCTGCTTTCGCGCGCTATATGGCCGAGCACCGCATCGACGTGCTCAAGATCGTCCCGAGCCATCTGCGCGCGCTGCTGGACGGCGCGGCGGCGGCCGGCACGGCGCCGGCAGACGTGCTGCCGGCCCACACGCTGGTGCTCGGCGGCGAAGCCACCGACTCCGCGCTGCGCGCCCGCATTCATGAAGCGCGTCCCGCCTGCCGGCTGGTCAACCACTACGGGCCCACAGAAACCACCGTCGGCGTCCTCGTGCACGTGGCCGGCACGGCGCCGCAGCCCGGAACCGGCCTGCCGCTGGGGCAGCCGCTGGCCGGCACCGTGGCCCATGTGCTGGACGGCGCGCTGGCGCCATTGCCCGACGGCGTGGCCGGCGAGCTGTATCTGGGCGGACCGGCGCTGGCACGCGGCTACCTTGGCCGCGCCGCGCTGACGGCCGACCGCTTCGTTCCGGACCCGTTCTCGGCGCATGGTGGCCGTCTCTACCGCACAGGGGATCGTGTGCGGCGCCAGGCGGACGGCGTTTTCGAATACMTCGGCCGGATCGACGATCAGGTCAAGATCCGTGGCTTCCGCGTGGAACCCTGCGAAGTGGCGGCGCAACTGGCCGCGCTGCCGGGCGTCCGGCAAGCCGCCGTGGTGGCCGACGCGACGCCAACGGGCATGCAACTGGCCGGCTATGCCGTGCCGGAGGACGGCCGGCGAACCGATCCCGCCGAACTGCGGCGCGCGCTGGCCGCCGTGCTGCCCGGCAATATGGTGCCGGCCACGATCGTTTGGCTCGACGCGCTGCCACTGACCGCCAACGGCAAGCTGGATCGCCGCGCGCTGCCAAAGGCCGACGCCCCCGTTGCCGTTGCCGCAGAACCGCCGCAGGGCGATCTCGAAACGCGGCTGGCCGCGATCTGGCAGGACCTGCTCGGCGTGCCCACGGTGGGCCGCCACGACAACTTCTTCGCCCTGGGCGGCCATTCGCTGCTGGCCGTCCAGCTTCTGTCCCGCATTCAAGGCGAACTCGGCATCGATGCGCCGCTTGCGCTGCTGTTTGGCGCCGGCACGCTGGCCGAACTGGCTGCCGCGCTGCCCGCGCAGCATCGCCATGCCGACGAAGCCGCCCTGCTGGAGCTGGAGGCGTTTGCCAATACCCTGGAGTCAGTCTGAATGATCGAAGCCAATACCGCGGCCCGGCTGGCCGCGCGCTTTGCCACGCTGGCGCCGGCCCAGCGCCGTGCGTTCCTCGACAAGATGGCCGAGCAAGGCATGGCCTTCTCGCAATTGCCGATCCCCGCGCTGCCGCGCCCGGACGCGTCGGCGGACCACGGCGCGCCGTTGTCCTACGCGCAACAGCGCCAATGGTTCCTGCATCGTTTCGAGCCCGATAGCGCCGCGTACCACATCAGCAGCGGCGTGGAACTGCGCGGGGCGCTGGACGTGGACGCACTGGCGGCGGCCTTCGCAATGCTCGCACGCCGCCACGAAGCGCTGCGGACGAGCTTTGTCGCCGACGCGGCCGGCCATGCGCGGCAGCTTGTGCGCCCGGAAGTGGGGATCGCGTTGCCGGTGACGGACCTGTCGGCGAACCCGGACGCCGCCGACGTGCACGCGGCCGCCATCGCCGAAGCGCCGTTCGACCTGGGCGTTGCGCCGCTGCTGCGCGTGCATCTGCTGAAACTTGGGCACCAATCGCATCGGCTGGTACTGGTGATGCACCATATCGTCTCCGACGGCTGGTCGATGCAATTGCTAATCGACGAACTGGGGGCGGCCTACCGCGCGCGCGTTGCCGATCAGCCGCTGGCGCTGCCGGCGCCCCAGATCGGCTACACCGACTATGCGGCGTGGCAGCGCAACTGGTTGGAAGCTGGCGAGCGGGAACGGCAGCTGAACTGGTGGCGCGATGCGCTGGCCGGCGCGCCCACGGTACTCGCGCTGCCGACCGACCGCCCCCGCCCCGCCACGGCGGCCTATCTGGCGCAGCGCTGCGAGATCGACATCCCCGATGCGCTGGCGCAAGCCCTGCGCGAGCGCGCGCAGGCGCAAGGCGGCACGCTGTTCATGGCGCTGCTGGCGGGCTTTCACGCGCTGCTCTACCGCTACACCGGCCGCCGCGACATCTGCGTGGGCGTGCCTGTGGCGGGCCGTAACCGCATCGAGACCGAGCGGGTGGTGGGGCTCTTCGTCAACACGCAGATCGTGCGCGGCCAGATCGATGGCCGCCGGCCGCTTTCCGCGCTGCTTGGCGATATCCGCGAAGCGGTGCTGGGCGCGCAGGCGCATCAGGACCTGCCGTTCGAGCAACTGGTGGATGCGTTGCAGCCCGAGCGCAGCATGAGCTATCACCCGCTGTTTCAGGTGGTGCACAACCATCGGCGCGGTGACCGCGCGGGCCGGCTCTCGCTGCCCGGTCTGGAACTCGAAAGCGCGCCCGTGGGCGAGCGCGCGACAGCGCTGGAATTGACGCTCGATACGCGCGAGGACTCCGCGGGCCAGATTCACGCGTGCTTCCACTACGCTGCCGAACTGTTCGACGTGGCGACCGCACAGCGGCTGGCGCGCCACTATCTGCGACTGCTGCAGCAGCTTGCCGACGCGCCGGACTGCGCGCTGGATACGGTCGAATTGCTCGACGCCGCCGAGCGGGACAGCCTGCTTGCGCTGGGCCAGGGCGAAGTGCCCGCCGATGCCTGCATGCCGGTCCACGCGCAGATCGCCCGCCACGCGCTGGCGCAGCCGCAGGCCATTGCCGTGACCTGTGGCGAGCAGACGCTGCGTTATGGCGAACTGCTGGCGCGTGCCGATCGTCTGGCCGCCGTGCTTCATGCACGCGGCATCGGCGCCGAGGATCGTGTGGGCATCGCCCTGTCCCGCTCGCTCGACATCATCGTCACG
>NZ_JBFTSF010000375.1:0-5404 GCF_056399905.1 Cupriavidus sp. 01L46 | reverse complement strand
TCGCACACATAGTGCACCGGGGTGCCGCCCGACAGGCTCACCGCCGCAGTCCACAACGGATAGTCCGGCGCTGGAACCAGCACTTCGTCGCCGCTGTTGAGCAGCGCGTTCATGGACATCACGATCAACTCGGAGGCACCGTTGCCGACGTAGATGTCGTCCAGGCCCACGCCCTCGATATTCTTCTGCTGCGTGTAGTGCATGATCGCCTTGCGCGCGGCGAAGATGCCCTTGGAGTCCGAATACCCAGCCGAATTGGGCAGGTTGCGCATCATGTCCTGCTGGATCTCTTCCGGCGCATCGAAGCCGAAGACGGCCAGGTTGCCGATGTTCAGCTTGATGATCTTGTGGCCTTCCTCTTCCATCTGCTTGGCCTTCTCCAGCACCGGGCCGCGGATGTCATAGCAAACATTGTTGAGCTTGTTGGATTTCTGGATCGGTTTCACGGCGATGTTGGCAGGAGGCAAGCGCCACCGGGTAGCGGCGGCTATCTAGGGAATCTGGGTGGAAATGGAGCGACCCGGGTAGCCTGTGCGCTGCGTTGCAACGCAAAACGTGGCAGGCAGGGAGGCAAAAGCTATAATTTATCGGATTATGACAGACTTCGGCAGGGATTCTTGCATTGCAGCGTACGCCACCGGTACCACGGGGCCGCAGCAAAGCCGCCCGGCCCGCCTGCCCCAAAATGCTCTCAACCCGCCCTGCGCTGCCCCGGCCGAGTCGCCGCGCGCGCCGCGAAGGGCAGCGCCAGATAAGGTTCGCCCTTGAAACTCCACGCTGACCAGCCCAATGCCCTTAATACGGTAACGTCGTACGGCCCGGGCTATATCGAAATCAATATGGTGCGCCACACGGAATCCGTGCTGGTCATGCCCGAAGGCGAGATCCGGCCCTGGCCGGTGCAACGCTTCGAAGACCTGGAACCCGCGCATTTCGAGAGCCTGCTGGCGCACTCGCCCGAGGTGGTGCTGCTGGGCACCGGCAGCCGCCTGCGCTTCCCTCACCCCCGGCTGACCGCCTCACTGGCACGCCTGCATGTCGGGGTGGACGCCATGGATCTGCAGGCCGCCTGCCGCACATACAACATCCTGATGGCTGAAGGGCGCAAAGTGGCGGYCATCCTGCTGCTGGAGGAGCCTGCCTGAGCCCGCCCGGCGGCCGGGGAGGCCGGTTCGCCCAAGTTAAGCACACGCCTCGCTTGAAGTTGGCCGCCCCGCCCCCATCTGCCGCCACCATGGTGGCCGCACTCACGCAGCCACCCCCTTCCTGTCCCTCCCAGGAGCCATAAGAATGACAACAGCCAGTCTCAGCCAGCCCGTACCCGATTTCAGCGCACCCGCCACCGGCGGCGCGTTCAGCCTTGCCGCCCAGCGTGGCAAGACCGTCGTCCTGTATTTCTACCCCAAGGACAACACCCCGGGCTGCACCACCGAAGCCATGAACTTCCGCGACCAGCACGACGATTTCGTCAAGGCAGGCACGGTCGTCTTCGGCATCTCGCGCGACAGCTTGAAATCGCACGAGAACTTCAAGGCCAAGCTGGAACTGCCCTTCGAGTTGATCTCCGATGGCGATGAAGCCGTGTGCCATCTGTTCGATGTCATCAAGATGAAGAAAATGTATGGCAAGGAAGTGCGCGGCATCGAGCGCAGCACCTTCATCATCGACGGCAAGGGCATCCTGCGCCATGCGCTGCGCGGCATCAAGGTGCCCAACCACGTCGACGAGGTGCTGGAAATCGTGCGCGGACTCTGACCCGGAGCGTGATCCACGGTGATTCGGCCCGGCGCCTTAATGCGGCGCAGCAACACCTTCAAAAGTCCTCTCGGCAAGCGATTGCAAAAGAGAAAACCTTCGGATACATTGGCCTTTAATGAGTTCAAGATCCGGATGCCACGCTGCTTCATCGTCCCGGCCCAGGCGCACCCTGCCACAGGCCGGTAGCGGACCTGCCGTGTCTCCGGTCCGAAAGAAAGCCGCCAAACCTGCTACCCAGGTTGGCGGCTTTTTTGTTTGTGTGTTTTGTACGCACAGGACACGATCCCCATGTACGCGGCGCCATGCGGCCGCGCCAGTGTCCTGCGCMGTTTTCCAGCCGTCTTCTCCCCCTGAAAGGAAAGCCTAGCATGYCGCTGCCGACCATGCCCGCCAAGCCTGCCCAATTGCTTGACCCGAGCGAATTCGCCCCGGTGACCAAGCTGACTAAGGCCAAATCAGCGTCGCAGGGTAAGAAACCTGTGCCGGCGCTGGAGCGAGTGGCCTTGCTGGAAACCGGAACTAGCAAAGCGGAAAATGCGCCGGCCGTGGTGGCCAGCGCCAGCGGTTCGACGCGAGCGCGCACCAAGGATGCGCCGCCGTCCGCGCTGAAGTCCGTGCCATCGCTGGCCGCCGTGCCCAAGGCTCCCGCCAAGGCCCCCGGCACGACCAACCGTCGCCTGCAGAAACACACCGGCCCCAGCAAGCTGTTCGTGCTGGACACCAATGTGTTGATGCACGACCCGTCCTCGCTGTTCCGCTTCGAAGAGCACGACGTCTATCTGCCGATGATGACGCTCGAGGAGCTGGACAACCACAAGAAGGGGATGAGCGAAGTCGCGCGCAACGCCCGCACCGTCAGCCGCACGCTCGACGCGCTGGTGGGCGGCACCGACGGCGTGCTCGACGAGGGCTTGCCGCTCGCCAAGCTGGGCAACCGCGACGCGCAGGGCAAGCTGTTCCTGCAAACCAAGCTCAATGAGATCAAGCTGCCCGACGGCCTGCCGCAGGGCAAGGCGGACAACCAGATCCTGGGCGTGGTCAGCGCCCTGCAGCAGCAGTTCCCGGAGCGCCAGGTCGTGCTGGTGTCGAAAGACATCAACATGCGCATCAAGGCGCGCGCGCTCGGCCTGCCAGCCGAGGACTACTTCAACGACCAGGTCCTCGAGGACAAGGACCTGCTGTACTCGGGCGTGATGCTGCTGCCCAACGACTTCTGGGCCAAGCATGGCAAGGGGGTGGAAAGCTGGCAGGACCCGAAGTCCGGCGCGATGTTCTATCGCCTGACGGGCCCGCTGGTGCCCTCCTTCCTGGTCAACCAGTTTGTCTTCCTGGAACCCAGCGACGGCAGCCTGCCGCTGTACGCCCAGGTCAAGGAGATCAACGGCAAGACCGCGCTGCTGCAAACGCTCAAGGACTACACGCACCACAAGAACAATGTGTGGAGCGTGACCGCCCGCAACCGCGAACAGAACTTCGCGCTCAACCTTCTGATGCATCCGGAGATCG
The DNA here is from genome assembly GCF_056399905.1 of Cupriavidus sp. 01L46. NCBI lineage: Bacteria > Pseudomonadati > Pseudomonadota > Betaproteobacteria > Burkholderiales > Burkholderiaceae > Cupriavidus > Cupriavidus sp. 01L46. The sequence goes on along the minus strand of NZ_JBFTSF010000375.1, from coordinate 2,140 downwards.
ACTTCGTCACCTTGCTGGGCCAGGCCGGTACCGGCAAGACCCTGCTGGCGCTGGCGGCCGGCCTGGAGCAGGTGCTCGACCAGAAGCTCTACAACGAGATCATCGTCACCCGCGCCACCGTGCCGGTCGGCGAGGACATCGGCTTCCTGCCGGGCACCGAGGAAGAAAAGATGCAGCCCTGGATGGGTGCCTTCGACGACAACCTGGAAGTGCTGCAAAAGAGCGACGACAGCGCCGGCGAGTGGGGCCGCGCCGCCACCCAGGAACTGATCCGCYCGCGCATCAAGGTCAAGAGCATGAACTTCATGCGCGGACGCACCTTCGTCAACAAGTTCGTCATCATCGACGAGGCCCAGAACCTGACGCCCAAGCAGATGAAGACGCTGGTAACGCGTGCCGGCCCCGGCACCAAGATCATCTGCCTGGGCAACATCGCGCAGATCGACACGCCATACCTGACCGAAGGATCGTCCGGCCTTACCTACGTGGTCGACCGGTTCAAGGGCTGGAGCCACAGTGGCCATGTGACGCTGGCACGCGGCGAGCGCTCGCGCCTGGCCGACCATGCCGCGGATGTCCTTTAAGGGGCGCATCACCGGTTAAGACCAAGCCTTCGCAACCTCTGGAACCATCGGATGCCTTGTAGGACCACGACCGGCAGATTTGCCTGCCGGCGTGGCCTAGCATCAAAGCATCCGGAGCGCCCGCCATTTCGGCATCTCGCGTGCCGGAGCCTGGCGGGCGCTTTTTTTGCCCCTCCCGGCTTGTTGGATCGATGGAGACATTGATGGACAACCACCTGTATCACACACCGCTGCGGCTCGCGCTGGCCAGCAGCGTCGCGATTGCCGCGGTCTCGTTGCTTGCGGGTCCCGCGCTCGCCGCCGACGAAATGGTGATCCGCACCATGGGCCCCGTCAGCTACGTCTGCGGCGGCATTGCCGCGGACGAACAACAGCAACTGGCCGCGCAGCAGAAGAACTTCAACATCGGCCTGCTGTTTACCCAGGGCGAGCGCGGCGAATACCTTGCCGACGTAGCCGTCAAGATGACGCGCGAAGGCCACGAAGTGGCCAGCTTCACCGCTTCCGGGCCCAAGTGCCTGATCAAGGCCCCGCAAGGCAGCTACAATATCGAAGCGACTTATAAGGGACAGGCCAAGTCGGTCAACGTGAGTACGGGCACCTACAACGCGCAATTGCGCTGGTAAGGCGCCCAGGGGAGCCCCCTCGCCGGCTCCCCTCGCGCCACGGCTCCTGACCCGGGATCGGACCGAGAAGGATGCCTCTGCGCCAGATAGCCCCTGCCGGAAAACGTGTGCCCAGCCGGGCCAACGTCTTCCGCACTACCCGCCTGCCCCTGCTTTGCGTGGCGGCATTGCTGCTCGCAGCCTGCGCCTCGACGCCGCCTGGGCGCTATAGCGCCCAGCCGCGCCCGGCAGGCACTCCCATGGTGGATCCCAGCGCCGGGCTGGAAGAAGTCTCCATCCAGGCGATGTCGCTGGTGGGCACGCCCTATCGCTACGGCGGCAATACGCCTGACTCGGGCTTCGACTGCAGCGGCCTGGTCCGCTATGTGGTGCTGCGCGCCGCCAACGTCAACCTGCCACGCACCACCGAAGCCATGGGCGACCGCGGCGTCTCGCTGGAGCGCAGCCAGGTAGCCTCGGGCGACCTGGTTTTCTTCAATACCACCGGCCGGGCCAATTCGCATGTCGGCGTCTATGTCGGGCAGAATCGCTTTGTCCATGCGCCCTCCACCGGCGGCACGGTACGGCTCGAAGACATGAGCAAGTCGTACTGGGCCTCCCGGTACAACGGCGCGCGGCGGGTTGCGTCGGGCATCAACCAGGCGCCAGCATCGATCGCGCCCCCGGCCGCACCAGCAGCACCGCCGCCCCCCGTGGATGACGATCCGATTGCCGCGTTCGCCAATCGATAGCCATCGGCTCCGGCCTTCCCAAAAAACAAAAAGCCAGGCATTGCGCCTGGCTTTTTGTTGGCTTGTCGAGCGAGAATCCGATAGCCCGGAGCCTTAGAGGATCTGCCGGCCAATCCACCATGCGATGGCAGCCATGAAGGCGGATGCGGGAATCGTCAGCACCCAGGCCCAGACGATGTTGCCGGCCACGCCCCAGCGC
>NZ_JBFTSF010000374.1:0-5414 GCF_056399905.1 Cupriavidus sp. 01L46 | reverse complement strand
GCGCGGCACGGGCCGGCGACATCGGCGCCCCGGCGGCGGGAGCGGCAGCCGGCTCGACGGCCGCAGGAGCGACGGATGCTGGAGCCGGGCCCAGCATCCTTGCCGGTGCTGCCGGCATCGGAGCCGGCGCTGGTTGTTGTGCCTGGACTGGCGAGGGATCGGCGGCCGGCCTCGGCGCGGCCGCACGCAAGCTCGGAGCAACAGGCGCCACGGCGGCGCTGGCGGCGGCCGCATCTGCCGCAACCCGGGCCGCCGGCGCAGCGGCACCGCGTGCGCGCGGCACCTGTTGGCCGCCACCCTGCGCCACCGCAGGTGTGGGGCTGGCCGACGGGCGGAACGCCAGCATGCGCAGCAGCGTCATGGTGAAGCCCGCATACTCGTCGGGCGCCAGCGCCAGTTCACTGCGGCCAAGGTTGGCGATCTGGTAGAACAGCTGCACTTCCTGCGCGTCGAAGGCGGCGGCGAAGCGGCGCACTTCCGCGGCTTCCGGCCATTCTTCCTGGACCGAGGCGGGCACCGCCTGCGCCAACGCGATCTTGTGCAGCAGCGAGGCCAGGTCCTGCAAGGCACCGGCGAACGACAGGCTGCGATCCGCCATGCCATCCGCCACCGCCAGCATGGCGGTGCCGTCTTCGGCGGCCAGCGCATCCAGCAGCTGCACCAGGTAGCTCTGATCGATCGCGCCCAGCATGCCGCGCACGGCGGCCTCGGACACCTGGCCGGCGCTGTAGGCGATGGCCTGGTCGGTCAGCGACAGCGCGTCGCGCATCGAGCCGTGGGCGGCCTGGGCCAGCAGGCGCAGCGCGTTGGGCTCGCGCACGATGCCCTCCTCGCCCAGCACGTGGTCAAGGTGGCTGACGATATGGCCCGGCGGCATCTGCTTGAGGTTGAACTGCAGGCAGCGCGACAGCACCGTGACCGGGATCTTCTGCGGATCGGTGGTAGCCAGGATGAACTTGACGTGCGCGGGCGGCTCTTCCAGCGTCTTCAGCATGGCGTTGAAGGCGTGGTTGGTCAGCATGTGCACTTCGTCGATCATGTAGACCTTGAAGCGCCCCGCCGTGGGTGCGTACACCGCCTTGTCCAGCAGTGACGCCATTTCGTCGACACCGCGGTTGGAGGCCGCGTCCATCTCGATATAGTCGACGAAACGCCCGCTATCGATCTCGGTGCAGGCCTTGCACACCCCGCAAGGCTGCGCGGTGATGTCACCCGTGCCGTCCGGCCCGATGCAATTCAGCGCCTTGGCGAGAATCCGGGACAACGTGGTCTTGCCGACGCCCCGCGTACCGGTAAACAGGTAGGCATGGTGCAGCCGCTGTTGTTCCAGCGCGTGCGTGAGCGCGCGGACCACGTGCTCCTGGCCGACCAGCGTGGTGAAATCCCGGGGGCGCCATTTGCGCGCTAGCACTTGATAACTCATGGCGGCGATTGTAGCAAAAGGCAGCCGTCCTTCAGGCGGGATTCACGCCCGCTTCACATGGTGGCCAGGTGCGTTGCCCTGCGCCCCAGGCCCCTAGCCACATTCCCCGACATACCCGCAGTTGGCGCACTTGGCGCAGCCATCGACCTTGTGCAGGGCATGGGCGCCGCACTCCGGGCAAGTCTTGCCCGAGCCCAGCCCCATCCCGGCGGCCGGCGTGCCGGCGCCACCAGCGACAGGGGCCGCGCCCACACTGTCGACGGCACCCCCGCCGAGCCCTTCCAGCCCGGCCAGGCGGGCGGCAAGCGCCGCCACCGGCACTTGGACACCCTCCGCATCGAGGAAACCCCGCTTGATCAGGATGCGCTGCAGGGCGTACCCGATCGCCGCCACCTCGGAATCGTGGAAGCGCGGCACCTCGGTGCCGTCCTGGCGCGCCAGCGTGCCATAGCGCACCGTGCCCTTATCCCATACGACGCTGCGCATGTCGGCCAGTGCCTTGGCGATCGAGCCCCCGGAGCGGGCCACCATCGACAGCAGGCGCATGGTGGACGTGATCCACTGCTGGCCGTCGTTGCGCTGCCCGGCCGGCATGAAAAACTCCACCGGACGCTCCACGGCCACCGGCTTGCCGTCGAGCAGGCCGGCCACGCGCATGAAATTGACCGTCAGGTAGACCGTCTTGTGCCCCTCATAGGTCATGTACTCGACCTTGGACGTCACCCCTTCGAGGTCGCCCACGGGAYGGCTCGCGAATGGCTTGCGCAGCGGGTCGTCCGTCACAGCGGCCGTGGCGGGTGCAGCCGGGGCGCCGGCCGGCGGCGGCGTCACCGACAGCACCGCGCCCAGCACGCTATTGGGGCGGTAGGTGGCAAGCCCCTTCAGCCCGGCGCGCCAGGCTTCCAGGTAAAGGTTGCGGAAGGCCTCGTATKGATAGTCCTCCGGCACGTTCACCGTCTTGCTGATGCTGGTGTCGATATAGGGCTGGACCGCCTCGAGCATCTTCATATGATCGAGCGCCGACATCTGCAGCGCCGTGACAAAACTGTCAGGCAACTGCGCCATGTCGCCGCCGAGGTGGCGATAAAGGCGCCAGGCATGATCCGCCACCTCGAACACCTTGTAGCTATCGTCCGCCATGCGCTTTTTGCGGTTGTAGGTCCACGAGAAAGCGGGCTCGATGCCGTTCGACGCGTTGTCGGCGAACGCCAGCGTGATGGTGCCGGTCGGGGCGATCGACAGCAGGTGCGAGTTGCGGATGCCGTCGCGGCCGATGGCGTCACGCACCGCCGGCGGCAGGCGCCGCGCGAAGCCGCTGGCCAGGTAGGCCTCGGCCTTGAAGAGGGGGAAGGCGCCCTTTTCCCGCGCCAGCCCGGCCGATGTCAGGTAGGCAGTGTCGCGCAGGGCCTGCGCGATGCGTGCGGCCAGCGCGCGCCCCGCCTCGGCGTCATAGCGGATGCCCAGCATCACCAGCGCGCTGCCCAGCCCGAGGAAGCCCAGGCCAATGCGCCGCTTGGCATGCGCCTCGGCCTGCTGCTCCGGCAACGGCCAGTAGGTGACGTCGAGCACGTTGTCGAGCATGCGCACCGCCAGCCGCACCACCTCGGCGAAGGCCTCGAAATCAAAGCGGCTGTCCGTGCCGAAGGGCTGGCGCACGAAACGGGTCAGGTCGATCGAGCCGAGGTCGCAGCAGCCATAGGACGGCAGCGGCTGCTCCGCGCAGGGATTGGTGGCCTCGATGCGCTCGCAGTAATAGAGATTGTTGTCGTCATTGATGTGCGACAGAAACAAGATGCCCGGTTCCGCATGGTCGTAGGTAGCCTGCATCACCTGATCCCACAACTGGCGCGCCGGCACACGGCGATAGGCCCACTGGCCGTCATCGCGCCGGTAAGCGCCCGCGGCGATGGTTTCCGCCGCGGGCTCGGCCTCGTGCACCAGCTCGACCTCGCCATCGGCCTCGACTGCGCGCATGAAGTCATCGCTGACGCCGATCGAGATATTGAAGTTGGTCAGGTCGCCGCGGTCCTTGGCGTGGATGAAGGTCTCGATATCCGGGTGGTCGCAGCGCAGCACGCCCATCTGCGCGCCACGGCGCGAACCGGCGGATTCCACCGTGGCGCAGGAGGCATCGAACACCTTCATGAACGACACAGGCCCCGAAGCGCGCGAGTGCGTGCCCCTCACCAGCGCCCCGGCCGGGCGGATCGCGGAGAAATCGTAGCCCACGCCGCCGCCGCGGCGCATGGTCTCGGCCGCTTGCGCCACCGCGGCGTAGATGCTCGGCTTGCCGTCACGCACCTCTGACACGGAATCGCCCACCGGCTGCACGAAGCAGTTGATCAGCGTGGCCTCGATGCGCGTGCCCGCCGCCGAGTTGATGCGCCCGGCCGGCACGAAGCCCTGCTCCTGCGCCCACAGGAAGCGCTCTGCCCATTGCGCGCGCTGCGCCTCGGGCTCTGCCTCGGCCAGCGCGCGCGCCACCCGCTGGCGCACGTCGGCGGCGCTCGCCTCCTCACCCTTGGCGTACTTCTCCAGCAGGACTTCCGTGGAGACGTCCTGGGGCGGCAGCGTGGCGCGGAGCATCTGGTCTTTGGCATTCATCGTGGATCTCGCAGGTGTCTAGGTTGCATGGCTCAATCAAGCGACTCAATCAATTTACGCAATCAATTTCGCGGAAAACCGCCGGACCCGCACGCTCTGGGTTACAATGCCGACCGGACGGGCCTCCTCGCATGGTGGCGCGGTCAACCTGGTCAGGTCGGGAACGAAGCAGCCACAGCCGTTTTCCGCCAGTGCCGAGGGTCAGGCTCGTCCCCCTAACATCCCCCTAGCTGTATTCCGCAGGTATCCAGCCGCAGCTATCCAGCAGTAACATCCCCTAGCATCATCGCGCTTTCTTCAAGTCTGCGCATCAGGCCGCCGATAGCATAGTGCTCGGCAAGGCCTCGCTGAATCCGCATCCACGCAATGCCCTCCCGTTTTTCATGATCCAGGGCTCGCTTAGAACAGCGCGCCCTGGCGCGACGTTTGCAGCGCATCCGCCGCAATCCACTCTCCGTCGGCCGTGGCCACGCCGGCCTCGACCCGCCGCCCGGGGAACATCGGCCTGACCGCTGCCACATAGCCCGCGAGCTGCTGCGCGTAGGCCGCGTGCTCCTGCGGCAGCAGGCGCAGCTTGTAATCGATGATCACCACCCGATCGGCAAACTCCACCAGGCGGTCGATCCGCAGCAGGCGGCCGCGCGCGTCGTAAAGCTCGACCTCGTTGCGGGCGCTGAGCGCGGCCTGCGGGAACAGCAACGGCCGCAATGCCGGCGCTTCCAGCATCAGCCGCGCGCCTTCGACCGCGGCATGCGCCTGGTCCCGCCACAGCGTGCGCGCCTGCGCCGTGCCGGCGCCCGCCAGCGGGAACCAGCGCATCACCACCTCGGGCGTGGGCAAGCCCTCGAACGCCTCCGGATAGCGTGTCACGCGTTCGAGCAGCGCATGCAGCAGCTCGCCATGGCGCGCCGCGTCGGCATCGAACACGATGGTATGGCCGCCATCCTCACCGGGGGCAGCGCCCTGCTCCGCTTCCTCGTCTTCCCACGCCAGCACCGGCGCCAGGCTCTCGGCCGCTTCACGGTAACGCTGGCGAAAATCGGTAAAGCGCACGCGCGCATCATTGCTGGCGGTGGCATCCGCCACGTCCTGCGCGGTGGCCGCCGGAAAGGGCTCGACTTCCACGCCGACGCCGGCCGCAAGCAGCCGCGCATACCAGCTGCCGGCGATCTCGCGGTTGCCCTCGGCGCTATCGGCGCTGCGCGATGCGCGCCCCTTGACGCCGCTCACCAGCAACCCCTGGCGCGCACGCGTCATCGCCACATAGAGCAGGTTCCAATTCTCGCGCTCCGCCAAGGCGGCCTCAGCCTCGAACAACGGCGCGCGAGCGAGCCCGCGCGTGCTGCGCTTGCCATAGGCGGAAAAATGCACCGGCACGGCCGAGGAC
>NZ_JBFTSF010000373.1:0-6589 GCF_056399905.1 Cupriavidus sp. 01L46 | reverse complement strand
GTCATGCCGCTACGGCAGTGCCGTCCAGCATGGCGCGCAGCGGCTGCTTCAAGAGCTTGCCGCTGGCGGTGGTGGGAATGGTCTCGATCACGCGGATCTGCGCGGGCCGCTTGTACGGCGCCAGGCTGTCCCGCAGGTAGGCCTCCAGAGCGGCGGTGTCCAGCTTCGCGCCCGGCTGCGTTTCGATAAAAGCCACGACTTCTTCGTTGCCATCGGCGGCAGCGCGCCCGACCACGGCGGACTGGCGCACGCCGGGGAAGGCGTTGATGACGGATTCCACCTCGATCGGGTAGACGTTGAAGCCCGAGCGGATGATCAGGTCCTTGGAGCGGCCCACGATAAACAGTGCGCCGTCTTCACCCAGGAAGCCCAGATCCCCGGTATTGAGCCAGCCGCCCGGTAACAGCGCCTCGGCCGTCTGCTCCGCGTTGCGGAAGTAACCGCGCATGACGCCCGGGCCGCGCACGCGGATCTGGCCGCGTTCGCCGGCGGGCATCGGCTCGCCCTGTTCGCTGGTGATGTTGATCTCCACGCCTTCGACGATGTAGCCGGCGGAGCAATCGGCACGCGGCGCATCCATGCGGGTGATGAACAGCGAACCGGCGTATTCGGTGATGCCGTAGCCGTGATGCAGCGGCTGGCCGAACCATGCCTCGGTGTCGCGCTTGAGAGTCGGGTCCAGCGGCGCGCCGCCGGTATAGAGATAGCGCAGGCGGGGAAACGCAGCAGCGCCGCTGTCCAGCGACGACTCCCGCGCCACCGCCATGATGCGCGTGAACATGGTGGGCACGCCTTGCAGCATGGTGACGCCGGGGGACTCCAGCGCGGCGAACACGTCCGCCGCATCGAAGCGTGGCCGCATCACCAGGCTGGCGCCCGCGTACAGCGTGGCCATCAGCACGGTGGCGATGCCGAAGATATGCGACAGCGGCRGCGCGCCGTAGGCGATGTCGTCGGGACCGAGATGGCGCGAGGCGGCCGAGATCCGCGCGAAAATGGTCAGGCCGGCGTGCGGCACCATCACGCCCTTGGGCGCGCCGGTGGTGCCGGAGGTATAGATCAGCGTGGCCACGTCCCGCGCCTGGGTGGCGCTCACGCGCGGCGGCACCTCCGAGGCGCGCAGCCTGGCGAGGCCAGGATCGAGCGCCACGCAATCGGTGGGCTGTGCGCCGAGCCGCCTGGCATGCGCCGCGGCTACGTCGGAGACATGGTTGGTAAAGAAGGTCAACAACGGCTCCGCATGCGCGCGGATGCCATCGATCTCCCGCGGCGAGAGCCGTGCGTTGACCTGGATCGGCCACGCGTGCAGCGCGCTGCAGGCAAACAGCATCACCACCATCTCGGCACAGTTCTCGCCCACCACCATCACGCGGTCGCCCTGCCCCACGCCCTGAGCGGCAAGCCAGTCGCGCGTGGCGGTGATGCGCTGCCATAGCGTGCCGTAGCTAAGCACGCCGCTGGCCTCATGCAGGCAAGGCGCCTGGGGCGATTGCTCGGCCCAGTGCCGGGGGATGTCGTGAATGAACTCGGGGCGGAAAGAGGACATGATGCAAGCGATGATTAGGTTGGAACCGGACTGGCTGTTGCAACGGCTGAGAATGGCAAGGAATGGCGAACTCACTGATCCAGATGGATGTTTGCTGACTTGATCAGGCCGTCCCACTTCTGGTACTGGGTGCGCATATAGGTGCCGAACTGCGCCGGCGTCGAAGGAAAGGGCACCGTGCCCTGGCTTGCCAGCCGTGCCGCCAGCTCGGGCTGCGCGAGCGACGCCACGATCTCGGCATTGAGGCGATCGACAATGGCGGCCGGGGTATTGGCCGGCGCCACCACGCCGAACCAGGCCGTCAGCTCGTAGCCGGGCACACCGGCAGCGGCCAGCGTCGGCACGCCAGGCAACTGTTCGGATGGCTTGGCGGTGGTGACCGCCAGCGCGCGCACGCGGCCGTCACGCACGTACGGCAAGGCGGTGGAGATGCTGTCGAACATCATGGTCAGGCGCCCGCCGATCAGGTCCGTCATGGCCGGGGCGCTGCCCTTGTATGGCACGTGGTCGATGCGCACGCCCGCCATATGGGTGAAGAGCTCGCCGGCCAGGTGCGACGACGAGCCGTTGCMAAAAGAGCCGTAGGTCAGCTTGCCGGGCTCGCGCCGGGCGAGCGCCAGCAGCTCGGCCACGTTACGGGCCGGGACGGAGGGATGGACCACCAGCACGTTGGGCAGGTAGGCCACGGAGGCCACCGGCGCGAAATCCTTGAGCGGATCGTAGCCCGGCTTGTCGTACAGGCTCTTGTTGACGGCCAGCGAGCCGAAGGTGCCGAACAGCAAGGTATAGCCATCGGCCGGCGCGCGCGCCACAGCTACGGCGGCGATGTTGCCGCCCGCGCCGGGCCGGTTCTCGATCACGACCGACTGGCCGAGCCGCACGGAAAGTGCATGGCTGACTTCACGCGCGAGCAGGTCGGTGGCGCCGCCCGGCGGGAAGGGCACCACCAGCCGGACGGGCTTGTCCGGATAAGCGGCGAATGCGCTCGCCGTGGCCGCCAGCCAGCCACATAGGGCGAGCCATCGGGTGCAACGTTTGGTCCAGCGGGGCATCGCCTGTCTCCTCGGCGTGAATGGTTCTTGTGCTGCGACGGCACTGCGCCAGTGTGCGGCAGGCGCCAGCCGCGTGCCATTTGGATTTGGCTAAGGCCGTGTTCTGCCTGGCATGTGCACTGGCAGGCGGTTGGCTGGCCGCGGCCATCGGTTCGCAAGCGCGGAAGGACGGCTTTGCCATTGCGGAAGAACCGAATGCCCTGCCACCCATAAAATCCCGGCAACGACTCAAAACGGCGGCCGGTGGCGGCCCGCCTTCCCAACCGAGGGGACAAACAGATGGACCTGCGTTTCAGCGCGGCGGAACAAGCGTTCCGCGAAGAAGTTCGGAGTTTCGTGCAGGCCAGCCTGCCCGCGGATATCCGCGACAAGGTGCTGGCTCACCAGCGCGTGGAGAAGGATGACTATGTGCGCTGGCACCGTATCCTGCACGCGCGGGGCTGGGGCGCGCCGACCTGGCCCAGGGAATGGGGCGGCACCGGCTGGAACGCGCTGCAGCGCCTGATCTTCGAGATCGAGGCATTCCGTGCGGGCGCGCCGCGCCTGCTGCCCTTCGGCCTGACCATGATCGGCCCGGTGCTGATGAAGTACGCCAGCCAGGAACACAAGGAGCGCTTCCTGCCGCGCATCCCCACGGTGGAGGATTTCTGGTGCCAGGGCTACTCCGAACCCGGCTCCGGCTCCGACCTGGCCTCGCTCAAGACGCGCGCCGTGCGCCAGGGCGACCGCTATATCGTCAACGGCCAGAAGACCTGGACGACGATGGCGCACTTCGCCGACTGGATCTTCTGCCTGGTGCGCACCGACAGCGAGTCCAAGCCGCAGGAAGGCATCTCGATGCTGCTGATCGACATGAAGACGCCGGGCGTGACCGTGCGCCCGATCGTCACGCTGGACGGCGGCCACGACGTCAACGAGGTGTGGTTCGAAGATGTGGAAGTGCCGGCGGGCAACCTGCTGGGTGAAGAAAACCGCGGCTGGACCTATGCCAAGTACCTGCTCGGCCACGAGCGCACCGGCATTGCCGGCATCGGCCACTGCAACCGCGAGCTGCGCCAGCTCAAGCACTACGCCGCGCAAGCCACCGACGGCGCCGGCCGCCCGCTGGTCGACGACGTGCGCATGCGCGACAAGATCGCGCGCATCGAGATGGACATCATGGCGCTGGAAATGCTGCTGCTGCGCGTAGCCACGCAAGACGCCGGCCGCGGCCCCGGCCCGGAAGCCTCCATCGTCAAGATCCGTGGCTCCGAGATCCAGCAGGATCTCGCCATGCTGCAGATGGAAGTGGCCGGCCCCAATGCCTGGCCCTACTCGCCGCGCTGGCTCGAAGCCGGCGAAGCGCCGCCCGCCGACGCACCGCTGCACGCCCCGGCCTGGGCCGCGCCCGCCGCGTCCACGTATTTCGACATGCGCAAGACATCGATCTACGGCGGCACTACCGAAGTACAGAAGAACATCATCTCCAAGATGATCCTCGGTTTCTGAGAGCACAGACGGAACAAGCACAGTCATGGACTTCAACTACAGCGAAGAACAGCAGATGCTGGCGGACAGCCTGCGCCGCTTCATCGATACCGAATACACCTTCGATAAACGCCGCAAGAGCGCCCGCGGCGGCGGCAGCTTCAACCGCGCCACCTGGGCACAGCTAGCCGAAATGGGCGTGCTCGGCCTGACCGTGCCCGGCGAATACGGCGGCTTCGGCGAAAGCGCCGCCAGCCAGCTGGTGGTGCAGCGCGAACTGGGCCGTGGCCTGGTGCTGGAACCGGTCACGCCCACCGCGGTGATGGCCGCCGCCGTGCTCACCGCCTATGGCAGCGCCGCCCAGAAAAACGAGTGGCTGCCCGCCATCGCCGCCGGCGAACGCGTGGTCAGCCTCGCGTACCTGGAACCCACCACCCGCTACCGCCCCGAGGCCGCGCGCGCCAGCGCCGAGCGCAAGGGCGACGGCTACGTCCTTAACGGCAGCAAGAGCCTGGCCTGGCACGGCGAAGCCGCTGACGCCTTCCTGCTCACCGCGCGCATCTGCGGCAGCAATGAGCTTGCCCTGTTCCTGGTACCCGGCAACGCCGCCGGGCTCACCGTGCGCGGCTATCCCACCATGGACGGCCTGCGCGCCGCCGACCTCGCCCTGCAAAACGTCGCCGTGGACGCCGGCGCCATGATCGGCGACGCGGCCGACGGCCTGCCCGCCCTGCTCCACGGCATCGACCACGGCATTGCCGCGCTATGCGCCGAAGCCGCCGGTGCCATGGAAAAGCTGATCGAGATCACCGCCGAATACCTGCGCACGCGGCAGCAGTTCGGCAAGCCGCTAGCCGTGTTCCAGGCGCTGCAGCACCGCATGGCCGACATGCTCGTACAAAAGGAACTCGCGTTGTCGATGGCCTACGTGGCAGCCCAGGCACTGGACGAAACCGATCCCGCCCAACGCCGCCGCATGCTCAGCGCCGCCAAGGTCACGGTCGCCAAGGCCGGCCGCCTCGTCGGCCAGCAAGCCGTGCAATTGCACGGCGGCATGGGCATGACGGATGAGCTGGAGGTTGGGGTTGCTTGCCGTCATTCACCGCGATGTACGCCATTGCCTTCCACCTCCGACTCCGACGACTGGGCGATCGACGAATTTGGCGCAGCCGAATTGGGGGATGCCCGCCGCACGCAACGCTTGGTTGCGCTCGCGCGACGTCTTGCGCAAAGCCCGCATTGTTCGTTTCCCACGTCCCTCAGCGCCCCGGAGTTGAAGGCAGCGTATCGCTTCTTCGACAACAAGCAGGTCGACGCCGACGGCATCCTTGGCGCGCACATAGCCCAGACTCTCGGCCGCATGCAGCAGGTGCCGGTTGTGCTGGCTGCGCAGGACACGACCGAGTTCAATCTGACACACCTGGAATCCACCGATGGGCTGGGCTACACGAGCCACAAGCACGTTCGGGGGTTCTTTATGCATAGCCTGCTCGCCCTCACACCGGAGGGCTTGCCGCTTGGGGTGCTCGGGCTGAAGACGTGGACTCGGCCACTTGAACAGCTGGGCAAGCGTCATAGCCGCAAGCAGTTGCCGATCACCGAGAAAGAGAGCGCGAAGTGGCTTGAGGGCATCAAGCATCTCAGCACGCTCAAGACGCGCTGTCCGGATACCCAACTCGTCGGCGTGTGCGACCGCGAGGCGGACGTCTATGAGTTGTTCCTCGCCGAGCGGCCTGCCGGGGTCGATTGGCTGGTGCGCGCATCCTGGAACCGGGGCGTGGATCATCCCCAGAAGTACCTGTGGGAAGCCATGGCGCTGGCTCCAGTGTTGGGTGAAACCCAACTTCAGGTACCTGCCGCCAGTAAGACCGTGGCACGCACCGCGCAGCTTGCGATCCGCTGTGCGCCGGTGCGGATGCGACCACCGTGCAGCCGCCCGAACCTGGCCGAAGTCGACCTGTTTGCGGTGTGGGCTATCGAGACGAACGCTCCTGCAGACGTGACGCCGATCGAGTGGATGTTGCTCACCTCGGTACCCACTCACTCTCGCGAGCAGGCGCTTGAGCGGCTCGCCTGGTACGCGCGCCGCTGGACGATTGAGTCGTGGCATCGGGTGCTCAAGAGTGGCTGTCAGATCGAGGCCAGGCAGTTCGGCAGCGTCGATCGGTTCATGCGCGCTACCGCGCTCTTTGCTGTGATCAGTTGGCGCATTCTGTATGCGACGCTGCTCTCCCGGCTCGAGACAGACCTCACTTGCGAGGTGCTGTTGCAACCCATCGAGTGGCAAGCGTTGTACTGCAGCACTCACGCTACGACCACGCCGCCCAAGAAGCCGCCCACGCTGAGCGAGGCCGTCCTGTGGATTGCCAAACTCGGCGGCTATCTGGGCCGTAAGCACGACCGCCCGCCAGGGCCCACTGTGCTCTGGCGCGGCTTCTTCATCCTGCACGAGAGCATCAAGATGTATCGCATCTTCCGCCAGAACGAATGAAGTCATGTCGATGATTTGTGGGTAATCCTGAGC
>NZ_JBFTSF010000372.1:0-5448 GCF_056399905.1 Cupriavidus sp. 01L46 | reverse complement strand
CGTCACACCTGTGGTGTGGCGACTGCTGACCAATCGCGAGGCGCAGAACACGGACGCCATTGTCGAGTTAATTGATTGGTATCGAGCCCGATGGGAGATCGAGATGTTCTTCCACGTCCTGAAGACTGGATGCAAGGTCGAGGCGCTGCAACTATCGCAAATGGAGCGTGTGGAGCGGGCCTTGGTGTTGTACATGGTTGTGGCATGGCGCATTGCCAGGCTGATGCKGTTGGGCAGAACCTGCCCTGAGTTGGACGCATCGCTGTTCTTCGACGCTGACGAGATACGAGGGGCATATGTGCTCGCGAAAAAGGCCCGTCCAAAGACACCGGTTACGCTCAATCAGATGATCCGCTTGGTCGCTTCTCTGGGCGGGTTCCTTGGGCGCAAGAGTGATGGCGAGCCCGGCGCCAAAACGATCTGGATCGGCCTCCAGCGAACAATGGATGCCGCGTTCATGATTCAGGCGCTGCGGGAGGACTCATGACTTCTGTATAACGGTCCACTTAAGGTCCATCAGCATCAGCGCGAGACCGGCGGGGGCGTGTCCGTGCCGAGACCATCGGCCCAAGCCTGAACGGCCTGATGATCGATCACGCGACCTGCGTCCACGTCAGCCAAAGCCTCACGTGTCAGCCGGCTGCGCTCTTCCTCCTGATCGATCCAGGCAGATAGGGCCTGCTTCATGATCCAGCCGCGCGAGCGCTCCAGGCGGGTCGCAAACTGATCGACCTTCTCGGCCAGTGGCAACGGCACATGAACGGTCAGCACCTTGGTTTCGGTCTGTGCCATATGTAGTCCTTCTCGATGCGGGTTGAATCACAGTGAATCATAGCGATTAAAGATGGCCCGTCCAAACCGAAGGCCTTGGTTGGGCATTTTTCAGCACTTATCTGAGGCAGCCAACCCGCTCAGTGAATCCCGCATCGACAAAAGGAAAAGCCCGCGCGAAGCGGGCTTTTCCTTTCTACAGCGCGAAGAACAGCAGGCCGTTCAACCCACCCACTTGCGCGCGTTGCGGAACATGCGCATCCACGGGCTGCCGCCGTCTTCCACCTGCTTCCAGGCGTCCGGCGCCCAGCTCATGGTGGCGGTGCGGAACACGCGCTCCGGGTGCGGCATCAGCACGGTGAAGCGGCCATCGGTGGTGGTCACCGAGGTAATGCCGTCCGGCGAGCCGTTCGGGTTCAGCGGGTAGGTTTGCGTCGGCGCGCCGTGGTTGTCCACGAAACGCAGCGCCACCTGGGCCTGGCTCTTGTCGCCTTGCTGCGAGAAGTCGGCGAAGCCTTCGCCGTGCGCCACCACGATGGGGATGCGGCTGCCTTCCATACCGGCGAAGAAGATCGACGGCGAGGATTGCACTTCCACGGTGACGTAGCGCGCTTCGTACTGTTCCGACTGGTTGCGGGTGAACTTGGGCCATGCGCCCGCGCCGGGGATGATCGGGGCGAGGTTGCTCATCATCTGGCAGCCGTTGCACACGCCCAGCGCGAAGGTGTCCTGGCGGTTGAAGAACGCCGCGAACTGCTCGGCCATCTGCGCGTTGAACAAGATGGTCTTGGCCCAGCCTTCGCCGGCACCCAGCACGTCGCCGTAGCTGAAGCCGCCGCAAGCGACGAAGCCGGAGAAGTCGGCCAGGTTGGCGCGCCCGGCGATCAGGTCGCTCATGTGGACGTCGTGCGTGTCGAAGCCGGCGCGGTCCATGCTGTACGCCATTTCGATCTGCGAGTTGACGCCCTGCTCGCGCAGGATCGCCACGCGCGGACGCGCGCCGGTGGCCACGAACGGTGCGGCGATGTCTTGCGCCGGATCGAAGGTCAGCACCGGCGAGATGCCCGGGTCCGCCGCGTCGAGCACGCGATCGTATTCGCTGTCGGCGCAAGCCGGGTTGTCGCGCAGGCGCGCGATGCGCCAGCTGACTTCGCTCCAGGTGCGCTGCAGCTCGCTGCGCGCGGCGCCGAATACCTTCTTGGCATCGCGGTAGATCTCGATCTGGTCGGTGGCATTGGGCTTGCCCACCACGTGGCTGCAGGCCGACAGGCCAACTTCGCGCAGCACGGCGAACACGGCGTCACGCTCTTCCTGGCGTACCTGGATCACCGCGCCGAGTTCTTCCGAGAACAGCGCGCGCAGGGTCTGCTCGTCGCGGCGGCCGGAGATTTRCTGCGCCCAGTTCTTGGCGTCGCCGAAGTCCTGTTCCTGCACGGGGTCCAGCGCCAGCATGTCGACGTTGAGCGACAGGCCGCAATGGCCGGCAAAGGCCATCTCGGCCAGCGCTGCCATGAAGCCACCGTCGGAACGGTCGTGGTAAGCCAGCAGCTTGCCGTCGCGGTTCAGGCGCTGGATCACGTTGAAGAAATTCTTCAGGTCTTCGGCGCTGTCCACGTCCGGCGTGGTGTCGCCAACCTGCTGCGTCACCTGCGCCAGGATGCTGCCGCCGAGACGGTTCTTGCCACGGCCGAGGTCGATGGCGATCAGCACGCTGTCGCCCGCATCGGTGCGCAGTTGCGGGGTCAGGGTGCGGTCGGTGTCATCCACGGCGGCAAACGCCGAGATGATCAGCGAGACCGGCGCGACCACTTCCTTGTCGACGCCGTCGTCCTGCCACTTGGTGCGCATGGACAGCGAATCCTTGCCCACCGGGATGCTGATGCCCAGCGCCGGGCACAGTTCCATGCCGACCGCGTGCACGGTGTCGTACAGCTTGGCGTCTTCGCCGTCCACGCCGCAGGCGGCCATCCAGTTGGCGGACAGCTTGACCTTGCCCAGGTCCTTGACCGGCGCGGCGGCCAGGTTGGTCAGCGCCTCGCCGATGGCCATGCGGCCCGAGGCGGGGGCGTTGATCACGGCCAGCGGCGTGCGCTCGCCCATGGTCATGGCTTCGCCGGCGCGGCCCTTGTAGTCGAGCGTGGTCACGGCCACGTCGGCCACCGGCACCTGCCAGGGGCCGACCATCTGGTCGCGCGCGTTCATGCCGCCAACCGTGCGGTCGCCGATGGTGATCAGGAACGACTTGCTGGCCACCGTCGGGTGGCGCAGCACGTCGCGCACGGCCTTGTCCAGCGCGATGCCGGTCACGTCCACCGGGGGCAGGCTTTGCTCGACGTGCTTGACGTCGCGGTGCATGCGCGGCGGCTTGCCCAGCAGCACGTCCATCGGCATGTTCACGGCATAGTGTTCCTTGAGCGCCGCGTCGACATGCGCGTCGACCAGTTGCAGCTGCTGCTCTTCGGTGGCGATGCCCACCACGGCAAACGGCGAACGCTCGCGCTGGCACATGGTCTGGAACAGCGGGAAGGACTCCGGCGCCACCGCCATCACATAGCGTTCCTGCGACTCGTTGCACCAGATCTCGGCCGGGCTCATGCCCGACTCTTCCAGGTGCACCTGGCGCAGGTCGAAGCGCGCGCCGCGGCCCGCGCCGTCCACCAGCTCGGGGAAGGCATTGGAGATGCCGCCCGCGCCCACGTCGTGGATCGACAGGATGGGATTGTCGTCGCCGAGCTGCCAGCAGGCGTTGATGACTTCCTGCGCGCGCCGCTCCATTTCCGGGTTGCCGCGCTGGACCGAATCGAAGTCCAGGTCGGCTGTATTGGTGCCGGTCGCCATCGAGCTGGCGGCGCTGCCGCCCATGCCGATGCGCATGCCCGGGCCGCCCAGCTGGATCAGCAGCGAGCCGGCCGGCAGCGCCTTCTTGTGCGTGTGGCCGGCGTCGATGTTGCCGATGCCGCCGGCGATCATGATCGGCTTGTGGTAGCCGCGCACGGTGCCGCCGACATTTTGCTCGTAGACGCGGAAGTAACCGCCCAGAATGGCACGGCCGAATTCATTGTTGAACGCGGCGCCGCCGAGCGGGCCTTCGGTCATGATTTGCAGCGGCGAGGCGATACGGTCCGGCTTGCCGGTCACGCTCACCTTGTCGTCCGGGTTGCGGTGCGCCACCGGCTGGKCGGCGTCGCGCGCGTTTTCCCAGCCTTCCACGGCGTCGKGCAGCATCAGGTTGGAGACCGTGAAGCCGGTCAGGCCAGCCTTGGGCTTGCCGCCACGGCCGGTGGCGCCTTCGTCGCGGATTTCACCGCCGGCGCCGGTGGAGGCCCCGGGGAACGGCGAGATGGCGGTCGGGTGGTTGTGCGTCTCCACCTTCATCAGCGTGTGGGTCAGCGCCTCATGGCGGCCGTACTTCTGCCCGGTGCCGCGCGGGAACCAGCGCTCGGCCACATCGCCTTCCATCACCGCGGAGTTGTCCGAGTACGCCACGATCGACCCTTGCGGGTTGAGCTGGTGGGTATTGCGGATCATGGCGAACAGGGATTTGTCCTGCTGCACGCCGTCGATGGTCCAGGTGGCGTTGAAGATCTTGTGGCGGCAGTGCTCGCTGTTGGCCTGCGCGAACATCATCAGCTCGACGTCGGTCGGGTTGCGTTCCAGCTTGGCGTAGGCGTCGACCAGGTAGTCGATCTCGTCTTCCGACAGGGCCAGGCCCATTTCGGTATTGGCTTGCGCCAGCGCGGCGCGGCCACCGGAGATGTCGATGAAGCGCAGCGGCTTGGCCGGCAGTTCCTGGAACAGGCCGGCGGCGTCTTCACGCGAAGCCACCACGCTTTCGGTCATGCGGTCGAACAGGTGGGCGGCCACCGCGGCGCGCGTGCCGGCATCCAGCGTCTTGCGCCCGCGCAGCAGGCCCTTCTTGCAGATCACTGTGATCTCGATGCCGCGCTCGATGCGGTGCACATGCTCGAAGCCGCAGTTATGCGCGATGTCGGTCGCCTTGCTGGCCCACGGCGAGATGGTGCCGAAGCGCGGAATCACCACAAAGCGATCACCGTCGGTTTGTGCCTCGAACGGCGCGCCATAGGTCAACAGCGCGCCGATGCGGGCGCTGTCGTCTTGCGACAGCGGCACGTCGGTGTCGACAAAATGCAGGAACTGGCCGTGCACCGACTCGATGTCGGCGTCGATCTGCTTGAGGGCGGTGAGCAGGCGTTGCTGGCGAAAGGCGGAAAGCGCCAATGCACCGGGGAAGCACGAGAAATGCGCCATGGTCTGAGCGGTCGGGAGGGCAGGAGGTAGGGGCTGCTACCGGCCGGCGCCGCTGGTTGGGGCGCCGTGCTGGCGGGAAACCAGGATTATACCTTGTCGAGGGGGGTTTCCCGCGTTGCAGCAGAGGTGGCTTGACGGACAAAGGCGGCAGCGGCCCGGACAAGCTCCGCAGCCATCACGCGGGCCAGGCGACATCCGGGCTAATTGCGCCTGGAAAATCACATGATCCTCCCCCACCCCAATCCACCCTGCTACCCGCTACTGCCCGCTGCCGCCCCATCCCAGCCCACGCCACCGCGTTGCCATCCAGCGCGTGCTGTGGCTCCAGCGCCACCGTGGCCTTGCCGTGACCTTGCACCGCCAGCCGGAACGGCTGCGACTCGCCGACGGCGAGGCCGTGGCCGGCTC
>NZ_JBFTSF010000371.1:0-5488 GCF_056399905.1 Cupriavidus sp. 01L46 | reverse complement strand
GAAGACCACAGTCCTCTCGTTCAGCCTGGCGGCTGTGCTTGCCGCTGGCAGCTTGCCCGCCCTCGCCCAGAACGCCGCCGTCGTGAATGGCAAGGCGATCCCCTCGGCCAAGCTGGACAAGCTCGTAGCCGGCACCGGACAGCCTCCCAGCGCAGAACTGCGCGACCGTGCCCGCACCATGCTGATCGACCGTGAGCTGCTGCTGCAGGAAGCCAACAAGCGCGGCCTGACCCAGCGCGACGACCTGCAGGAACAACTGGAACAAGCCAAGCTGAACGTGCTGGCCGGTGCCGTGTTCGAGGACTACGTCAAGACCCACGGCGCCAGCGACGACGAACTGCGCAAGCAGTACGACAAGATCAAGTCCCAGTTCGGCAGCGGCAAGGAATACCACGCCCGCCACATCCTGGTTGAGAAGGAAGCCGACGCGCGCGCCATCATCGCCAAGATCAAGGCCGGCGCCAAGTTCGAAGACATGGCCAAGGCCTCGTCCAAGGACCCGGGCTCCGCAGCCAACGGCGGCGACCTCGACTGGGCCAACAGCAGCAGCTACGTGCCGGAGTTCTCGGCCGCCATGACCGCGCTGAAGAAGGGCCAGATGACCGAAACCCCGGTCAAGACCCAGTTCGGCTGGCACATCATCCAGCTCGACGACACCCGCGACGCCAAGATCCCGACGTTCGAGGAAGTCAAGCCGCAGCTGGTGCAGATGCTGATGGGCGACCAGAACTGGCAGCGCGAGCAGTTCCAGGCAATGATGAAGTCGCTCAAGGACAAGGCCAAGATCCAGTAAGTGGACTCAGCCTTGCCGTGACGGGAAAACCGGCGCCGATGGCGCCGGTTTTCATTTGCGCGAGCGGGATGTTCCCTTCAGCCCTCCTGCCCGCCAAGCGTTCGCAGGTATCCATGCGCTGCGCCCCGCAGTTGTCGCATCAGGCGCGAGAAATCGATCCCCTCCCCCTCATCGATACAAGCATGCGAGATCAGGCCATAGACGATGGCCTGCAGCGTCACCGAGGCCTCCTCGAGCACCGCGGCCTGCGGCGCGTCGGCGGCGCTTAGCAGCGCCCGGCTCCACAACGCGACAAACCGCGCGTACATCTTCTGGTATGCCGCGCGCCCCGAGTAATGCCGCTCCAGCAGGTAGATCGGCCCCCAACGCTCCGGCGTCTCCCGGTGGTGCTCCACGTTGACGGCGATCAGCGCGTCCACGATGGCCGCCATCGATTCCCCCCGGCACTGCGCCAGGCCGGCATCCATCGCCAGCACGATCCGCTTGGCACGCAGGTGCAGGCACACCTGCGCCAGTTCTTCCTTGCTGCCGAAGTACTCGTAGAACGTACCCAGCCCCACGCCGGCCAGGTCCACGATGGCGCGGATCGTCACCTGCCCATAGTCCTGCGCGGCCAAAAGCCGAACAAAGGCCTCCTGGATGGCCAGGGAGGTCTGCCATGAGCGCGACTGCACCGGCCTGCGGCGCGGCTTTGCCGGGCCTTTTTGCTGTGGGTTCATGGTGCTCCGAAAGCCGAACATGACGGCTGGTCATTCTATCTAGAATGACCTTTCGAATCTAACGGGGGGCGGCAAGCCCAGCCCCCCGGCCCAAGGAGACAACCCGCCATGACTGCCATGAACGCCACCCACGCCACGCGCGCCACCCACGTCATCACCAACCAGGTCCCGGAACTCAAGGACTACAACCTCTACACCAGCGACCCCGGCATCCGCCGCGCGGTTGCGCGCGCGGGCGCGGAATGGAACGAGGGGGAACTCGAACGCCAGGGCGCCGTGCTCGGTGCCGAGCAAACGATCCGGCATGCCGAAGATGCTAATCGCCATCACCCCGAGCTGCACACACATTCGCGCATCGGCGAGCGCATCGACCAGGTGCGTTTCCACCCGGGCTGGCAGGCGCTGATGACCATTGCGCGCCGCAGCGGGCTGGCCAACCTGCCCTTCGCCGATACGCGCCCCTCGGCCTGGGCTTCCTACGCGGCCTCGCTCTATATGCATAGCCAGATCGAGTCCGGCTCGCTGTGCCCCACCAACATGACCCAGGCCTGCATCCCCGTGCTGCGCAAGGAGCCGGCATTGTTCGCACAGTTCGGCGACAAGCTGCTGACGCAGGCCTACGACCCGCGCGACCTTCCCATCGAACACAAACACTCGATCAACGTGGGCATGGGCATGACCGAGAAGCAAGGCGGCTCCGACGTGCGCGCCAACACCACGCGCGCCGTGCCCAGCCGCGGCGAGGGGCGTGGAGCCGAGTACCTGATCACCGGCCACAAGTGGTTCTTCTCCGCGCCGATGTCGGATGCCCACCTGGTGCTGGCAAACACCGAGGCCGGCTCCTCCTGCTTCTTCGTGCCACGCTGGCGCCCCGACGGCAGCAAGAACCCCATCGAGATCCAGCGCCTGAAGGACAAGGTGGGCAACCGCTCCAACTCCAGCAGCGAAGTCGAGTTCCGCGATGCCTGGGGCATCATGGTCGGCGAGGAAGGCCGCGGCATTCCCACCATCCTGGAGATGGCCACGTATAGCCGGCTTAACTGCTCGCTATCGAGCGCCGGTTTCCTGCGCCAGGCGCTGGTGCAGGCCCTGCACTACACGCGTCACCGCAGCGCCTTCGGCAAGCCGCTGATCCGCCAGCCGCTGATGGTCAGGCTGCTGGCCGACATGGCGCTGGAGGCCGAGGCCGCCATGCTGCTGGCCATGGACCTGGCCACCGCCTTCGAAGCCACCGACGATCCCGCCCGCCTGGCATGGCGCCGCATCCTCACGCCCGCTTCCAAATTCTGGATCTGCAAGCGCGCGGTGGAGATGACCGGCGAGGCCATGGAAATCTTCGGCGGCAACGGCTACGTGGAAGATGGCCCCATGGGCCGGCTGTTCCGCGAAGCCCCGGTCAACTCGATCTGGGAGGGCTCCGGCAACGTGATGTGCCTGGACGTGCTACGCGCCATCGGCCGCAACCCGGACGACTACCTGCGGGTGCTGGAACACATGAGCGCGGTCGGCGCGGACGAGCCGCGCATCCAGGCCAGCGTGGCGGCATTGCGCGCGGCGCTGCGCCTGCCCGAGGAGGAGCAGCAGGCCGAGGCACGCCGCACCACCACGCGGCTGGTGCTGACCGCCCAGGCCTGCCTGATGCGCCAGCATGCCGAGGCGGCCACCGCCGACGCCTTCCTTGCCAGCCGCTTCGACCCGGAATGGGGCGCCGTAATGGGTATCAGTGCGGGCATCGGCGCGGGCGGGGGCAATGCCGCGCGCATCCTGGAGCTGGCCTGGGCCGCCTGACGCCAGCACGGCATTGCCGCACCGTGGCAGGGTTCAAGCCGCGCACAGCTCCAGCAACTGCTCGTCGCGAAAGCCCCATTGCGCCGGATCCTCGAACCCCACCACGGTGTCCTCCGTCTCGCGCAGATCGAGCGTCTCGGGGCCGAGGTGGGCGGCCTCGCTCACCGAATAGAACACCTTGACCTGCGGGCGCAGCGGCTCGTTGTCGTTCTGCGCGAAGACCACCGCCAGCCGTCCGGAGCGCAAGCGCAGCACCGTGCCCAGCGGATAGATGCCAATGGACCGGGTGAAGGCCTGGAACACCGTACGATCGAACAGCGTATCCGCCCGCACCGCCATATACTCCAGCGCCCGCGCAGGCGTCCACGCCTGGTGCCCGGGCCGGTTGGAGGTCAGGGAATCATAGGCATCGCACACCGCGGCGATCTTGGCGTGCACGCTGATCTCGTTGCCATGCAGGCCAAATGGGTAGCCGCGCCCGTCGATGCGCTCGTGGTGGTGCATGCAGACATCGAGGGGAATATTGCTGTAGAGCTTAGCCTCGTTGAGGACGCGGTAACCCACCGAAGGATGGCGCTGCACCATCGCTACCTCGGCGGCGGTCATCTCGCCCTGCTTGTGCAGCACGTGCGTGGGCACGGAAATCTTGCCGATATCGTGCACCAGGCCCGCCAGCCCGAGCTGCTGCACCGCGGCAT
Organism: Cupriavidus sp. 01L46; assembly: GCF_056399905.1. Taxonomy (NCBI): domain Bacteria; kingdom Pseudomonadati; phylum Pseudomonadota; class Betaproteobacteria; order Burkholderiales; family Burkholderiaceae; genus Cupriavidus; species Cupriavidus sp. 01L46. The sequence goes on along the minus strand of NZ_JBFTSF010000371.1, from coordinate 1,490 downwards.
TGTCCAGGCCAAGGGTGCGGCCCAGCGCGATCATCAGCGCGCAGACCGCGAAGGAATGCAGATAGGTGTAGTCGTCCCGCACCTTGAGCCGCGCCAGCGCGATCAGGGCCTGCGAATGGCGGGTCAGCGAATTCGATACGGAATCGACCAGCATCAGGGCGCCMTCCACCTCCAGCGCCCGGCCCATGCGGGCATTCGTGAACATCGACCCGACCACCGCCTTGCCGTTCTTCATCACCTCCCGGGCCAGCCCGAACTCCACCTCCAGCGGCACCCCCGATTGCGGCACGGCGCCGGCCGGCTCGTCGGCGACGGGCTTCACGTTCAAGGATCCCGATGCCGCGAGTTGCGCGGGCGGCGGCACACCCTTGCCCTTGAGCAGATCGATCCAGACCTCCTCGACCTTGGAGGCGATCATCTGGTCGATCTGTTCCTGGCTGTTCACCAGGAACCGGGAGCGCCAGAAGGGATGCTCCAGCCATGGCCCCCCCACCCTGGCCACGAACATTCCGACTTGAAGCTGTTGGGTCTTGATCCGTTTCAGCATGCCAGCTCCTCGCGTACAGATTGAATAAGGCGTGGCCGCTTAACGGCAAGGAGACAAAATACTTTAGGCCTGGCGACCCGCATGCACGGTTGGAGGCAGGCGAGTAGCCCGTCAACACTTCAACCCTTCAACCCTTCAACCCTTCAACCCTTCAATCCCTCAATCCTTCCCCCCCTTGCCCTGCCCCCTGCCGGCAGCGGCTTTCCCCCGCGGCCGCCTGGCCGCAGGTTTCGGCGCGGCTTCCGTCTCCCCGGCCTGGGCGGACTTCATGAAGCGGCTTTCGCTGGTCATCACGCCGACGATCCGTGCGAGCTGGCGACTCAGGCTGATATAGGCGTGGCCCATGCGGGCGTCGAAGTACAGCGAATCGCCGCGCGCCAGATGCACCCGCTCGCCGCCGTCGAAATGCACCTCGATCTCGCCGGAGAGTACGTACACGAACTCCTCGCCGGGATGGCGCGCGAAATCCTCGGGCCCCGCGATACGGCGCGCGTGCACGGTGCTGACCACCGGGATCATCTGCTTTCCCACCGCCTCGGTGCCGAGGAATTCATAGGAAAACGACACGCCCCGATAGGTCACGCCCTCGCCTGAGCGCGTCACGACGGGCCCCTGGAATGGCGCAGTCTTCGCGCCAGCGCCCGCGAACATCGAGCCCATGTCCATGCGCAGCGCCTTGCCCAGCGCGGCGAAATTCTCGTAGCCCAATGCCAGCTGCCCGCGCTCCGCGCGCGAGATGGTGGTGATCGACACGCCCGAYAGCTCGGCCAGATGTGCCAGCGTCCAGCCAAAGGCCTTGCGCGCACTGCGCAGACGCTTGCCAAAGGTCTCGCGGTCGAGTGTGCGCGACTCGTCGCTATCGTCGCTGCCGCGCCCCGGGGCGATGTGAGTTTTCAAGCCTGCGTCCTTTTTTTCCGTTGGAGCGGATGCTATCAGACGGCGC
>NZ_JBFTSF010000370.1:0-5524 GCF_056399905.1 Cupriavidus sp. 01L46 | reverse complement strand
CCTTCCTACACTGAGGGCCTGTTGTCCTGCCGCTGCGCAGCGCCGCGGCTCGGCTGCTCCGCTACTCCGCCCACGCAAAAAGGAACGTATGGAAATCCTCGACCAATCGCCCGCCCCCGCCTGGCCCCGCGCCGTCCTGTTCGACCTGCTCACCGCGCTGCTGGATTCCTGGACCGTATGGAACGCCGCCGCCGGCTCGCAGGCGCAAGGCCGGGCCTGGCGCGCGGAGTACCTGAAGCGCACCTACGGCTGCGGCGCCTACGTTCCCTACGAGCAACTGGTGCGCGAGGCGGCCGAGCATGTCGGCCTGCCCGCCAGCGCGCCGGCAGCGCTCGAGGCCGGCTGGGACAAGCTCCCCGCGTGGGATGGTKCCCGCGAACTGTTGCGTGCCCTGCGTCCGCATTGCCGCCTGGCGGTGGTCACGAACTGCTCCGAACGGCTGGGGCGCCGCGCCGCGGACTTGCTGGAGATCGACTGGGATGTCGTCGTCACCTCCGAGGAGGCGGGCTTCTACAAGCCGGATCCGCGCCCCTACCAGCTCGCGCTGAAGCAACTGGGCGTGCAGGCAACGGATGCCGCCTTTGTCGCGGGCTCGGGCTACGACATGTTCGGCACCTCGGCCGTCGGGCTGCGCACCTACTGGCACAACCGCGTCGGCCTGGCCCTGCCCGCCGGCGCGCCAGTGCCCGATGCGGAGTTCGCCACGCTGGCGCCCGYGCTGCCGTGGCTGCGGTCCTTTCATGCGGCAACCCGCTAAAGAGCATCCGCGATGCTCTGCAATCCTTACCCGTGCAAGGCGATGGTAGGCGCGGCGACGTGCCCGCGCTGAAGCGCCAAGGGCCAATTCCTGGACTGACTGATCACTCTCAATAACGCGATGAACACTGCCACCCACACACTGGCGAGCCTGGAAACACCGGCAGCGGTGATCGACTTGCCCCGCATGCAACACAACATCGGGCGCATGCAGGCGCGCATGGACGCGCTTGGCGTGCGGTTCCGCCCGCATGCCAAGACCAGCAAATGCTCGGCGGTCGTACAAGCCCAGATCGATGCCGGGGCACGCGGCATCACCGTTTCCACCCTGAAGGAAGCCGCGCATTTCTTTGCCGATGGCATCACGGACATTCTCTACGGCGTCGGCATGGTCTCGACCAAACTGCCCCAGGCCTTGGCGCTGCGCCGCCAGGGCTGCGACCTGAAGATCGTCACCGATAGCGTGGCATCCGCCGAGGCCATCGTCGCGTTCGGCGCCGCGCATGGCGAGTCGTTCGAGGTCTGGATCGAGATCGACACCGATGGCCACCGCTCGGGCATCCGCCCGGACGAAGCCGCGCTGCTCGACGTGGCCCGCGTGCTGCACCAAGGCGGCGCCCGCCTGGGCGGCGTGATGACGCACGCCGGCTCCAGCTACGACCTGGATACGCGCGAGGCCCTGGCGGCGATGGYGGAGCAGGAGCGCGCCGGCTGCGTCATGGCGGCCGAACGGCTGCGCGCGGCCGGGCTGCCATGCGCGGTGGTCAGCGTTGGATCAACGCCCACGGCGCTATCCGCAACGAGCCTGGAAGGCGTCACCGAGGTGCGCGCGGGCGTCTACGTGTTCTTCGACCTCGTGATGCGCAACGTCGGCGTGTGCGCAACGCAAGACCTGGCGCTGAGCGTGCTGACCACCGTGATCGGGCACCAGGCGGACAAGGGCTGGGCCATCGTCGATGCCGGCTGGATGGCCATGAGCCGCGACCGTGGCACGCAAAAGCAGAAGTGCGATTTCGGCTACGGGCAGGTCTGCGGCATCGATGKCACCGTGCTTGCGGGCTACGTGCTCAGTGGCGCCAACCAGGAACATGGCATCGTGTCGCGCGAAGGCGCGCCCGAGCCGGACATCGCGGCGCGCTTGCCCATTGGCACGGTGCTGCGCATCTTGCCCAACCACGCCTGCGCGACTGGCGCGCAGTTCCCCGAATATCAGGCCCTTGCGCAAGACGGCACGCTCGCTACCTGGAGCCGGTTCCATGGATGGTAACCAACCAAGCGCCGCGGTAAAGACGGTCAACCCCGCCGGGCTATCCGCGCCGGGCGGGCACTACAGCCATGCAACCGTGGCCAATGGCTTCGTGTTCGTATCCGGGCAGTTGCCCATCACGCCCGCCGGCGAAAAGCTCGCCGGCGCGCCCTTTGAAGATCAGGCGCGCCAGGTGCTGGCCAATGTGGAAGCGGCGCTGATCGCCGCCGGCAGCGGCATCGGCGGCCTGGCGCAGGTGCGGGTCTATGTGGACGCCATTGAGAACTGGCCGGCATTCAACGCCATCTATGCGTCTTGGGCAGGCAGCGCGCGCCCGGCACGCGCCGTGGTGCCAACCGGCGCGCTGCACTTTGGCCTGAAAGTGGAGGTGGAAGCGGTGGCGATGCTCCTGCCCACCGCATAGCCGCTAAGCGGCTATGCGGTGGCGTCAGCCCATCTGCGGCTGCGTCGCGGCAAAGCTTGGCCGCTCGCGCATCACTGCCTGCGCGCGCCGCACGTTGGGGTACGTCTCCAGCAAGGCGGCCCCTTCGGGAAACATGCCGACGTACGCCAGGATTGGCGCGAGAAACAGGTCCGCCATCGACATCGCCGTACCGACCAGGTAATCGCGATTGCCGTAGGCTTCGTCGAACGCGCCTAGCTGCGTGGCCATCTCCTGCAGCGCGGCATCGATCACCGCGCGGTCAGGCTGGCCGTTTTCGCCTTTAGGGAAGATGTACTGCAATACGTAACGGCGCACCATGGCGTCGTAGGCATGGCAACTGATCAGGCTGACCCATTGCTCGCAGCGTGCATGGCCAATGGCGCCGACTTGTCGCGCAAGCAGGCTCGGGCCCTCGAAGGCTTCCTCGATATAGGCCAGGATGGCGCGGGTCTCATAGAAGGAAAGCGGGCCATCGCTCAACACCGGAATGCGGCCGAACGGGCTATGCGCAAGCACCTCCGGCGAGTGCGGCGGCACGGGCTGCAGCTTGTAGGCCACGCCCTTCTCCTCCAGCGCCATGCGCACCGTGCGGCAATAGCTGCTGCGCGGGTCGCCGATCACGGTGACGGAGCCGGCGCTGCCCTCCGGGTCCAGGAAATCGCTGAGGCGATTGAACACCGATTGCCAGCCGCCCTTGTGCGAATCGCGCTCGCCAGCCTCGGGAAAGCCGCTGTGGCGCATATGCAGGTGGGTGCCGCCATCCTTGGCCGTCAGCGTGACCTCGATCAGCGTCTTGATCTCCTGCGGCATCGGGCCGGCTTCCCAGGTCCAGGTATAGGCGAGGAAATCCGCCCGGTCGATCGCCTGATACTCGCCGCCCACGGTGTGCCTGGCACCATCGCGCCCGCCCATCACGATGCGGTACTTGCCGCCGACCCGCGCATCGGCGCTGGCCTCCAGCACGTGCATGCCGCGCGGGCAATGCCACTCGGACAGTGCGGCCTGGCTGGTGAATGCGTCGAACACCTTCTCGCGCGGGGCGCGGATGAAGCGGTCCATTTCCAGATGGAAGGTAGCAGCTTGGGTCATGATTTTTTTCCTCGGGCTTTGCCTGCGTTGCTGGTGCCTTCGGTGGAGGCCGCCGCATGGGTGCGTTCGACGAACTCGACAAGGCGGTCGAGATTGCCCTCCCAATGGCGCCGGTAAGCGCCCAGCCAGTCATGCGCGTCGCGCAGCGCATCCGCGCGCAGATGGCAGATTCGCCAGCGGGCGCTGACTTCCCGCTCGATCAGCCCGGCGTCCGCCAGCACGCGCAGGTGCTTGGAGATGGCCGGGGCCGACATATCGAACGGCCTCGCCAGCTCGCTCACCGGCGCCTCCCCTTCGGCCAGGCGCGCAAGGATGGCGCGGCGAGTGGGATCAGCCAGTGCGGCAAAGATGGGGGTCAGCGGGTCGGTGGAGGATGGCATGGATTCATTTAACCAATAGGTTAAATGAAAGTCAAGAAAGGAGATGGCGTGCCGGCGGCGTGTTGCCGCACCCGGCTAGCTCACGCCAGCACCGCGTACGACTACGGATCGTGGGGTTGTCCTAAGCCCAACGCGTCGCAATAGCGTCTGAATGGCGGCTGCGGCAACGTCATCCGTTTCGTGCACATCCTTGAGCACCGCCCGAATCCGCAAGGCCAGTGCTTCGGCAAGGCTTGCCGCAGTCACGCGCAACGGACAAGAGTCGCATCGCGCATAAAGCGCAACATCCCTGACCAGCGTATCGCCTCGATAGATGGCCACCAAGACCTTTGGTTGGTAGCCACCGTCGACGAGCGCCTTTGCGCGCGGCGTGACGCGATAAGTCACCGCCTCACGCATGGACATCTTCCGATCGTTGCAAGAGTTTGCTCCGGTCTCGTCACTCAGTGACAGCAGTATTGAAATCCGCGATGCGGACATCGGTCACTCGCCGTCCTTCTTGGCCGGAACCGTGGCGCCAAGCTGGGGCCGGGTTGCATAGGCCACCCCATGCTGCTCCAGATAGTCGCGAATCAACTGACGCACGACCTGTGATGGCGTTTGATCCTGCGCCGCGCACAGGGCTTCAAAGGCTTTCTTCTTCACGGGGTCGATCAACACGGTGAAACGGGCGGTCTTGGATTCCATACGCTTCAGAGTAGTATTGTATGATAATAGTATTATCATTATATACAACTGATCGGCAAGTGCGGCCTGGCGACTGCCTTCGCCAGAAGGCTTTGAAGGCATGCCAGCACCACGCAATGCGATCTTTAAATATCTTTTTTGCCACTCAGGGCCAATCCGACGTCGCTTTTTCGGCCCGAGGCGGAAATCCGATGGCCCGACGCCTGCAAGTTGCTGATGGGCCGCTTTTTTGTTTGAGGCGATGTGATAGAGGCGACAATCGAAATATGCAACCGCCCGCGCTTGCCTGATCGAGCCCGCAGATGGATCCCAGCCGCACATCCTTTGAAGCCTACTTGAAGTTTCTCTCCGAAGCCCCTGACGACGGCACCCCGACTGTGCTGGAAACCCCGCTTGCGCTTTCACTGCATTTCGATGCGCTGGCGACCCAGAGCATCATGTCGCGGCATGACCCCGACAAGCTTGTCCTCGGCTACACACGGACGATGATGGCTTTTCTGCTGCTGCAGCCGGCGCCCACCAGGATCTCGATGATTGGCCTGGGCGGGGGATCATTGCTCAAGTATTGCTATCGGCATCTTCCGCAGGCTAAGGTTGTTGCCATTGAAATCGATCCGGCAGTAATCGCCTTGCGCGATACGTTTCACATTCCGCCCGACGACGAGCGGCTCGAAGTGGTCTGCGCGGATGGCGCCGAGTATGTCAAGAGTCAGGACGCGCGGCCGGAGGTCATCCTGGTGGATGGCTTTCTCGCCCATGGCATGCCGGCGCAACTGGGGAACGCCGCCTTCTACGCAGCATGCCATGCACGGCTTGCCGACGACGGGGTATTGGTGGCCAACTACCTCGATAGCGATGCCGATATCCCGTTCTACATGGAAGAGATCCGTTCGGTGTTCGGCGAGTCATTTTCCATTGCCC
>NZ_JBFTSF010000369.1:0-5576 GCF_056399905.1 Cupriavidus sp. 01L46 | reverse complement strand
GTTGGTTGCCTGTGCGATAAAGATCGCTGCCATGGTGTAGTAGATGCACTGGCCATCGGGGTTGAAGGTGAGGCCCGCCGGCACCACCAGCCCGACGACAGGCTTCGACACGCCAACGTTCTCCAGCTTGCGCATCAACTGCGGAATGACGGATTCCGACGAACTCGTTCCCAGCACGGTCAGGATTTCGTCCTTGATGTACTTCAGGAATTGGAACAGGCTGAATCCGCAGATGCGGCAAATGGCACCCAATACAATCAGCACAAAGAGCGCGCAGGTCCCATACATGGTGGCGACCAGCTTGCCAAGCGAAGCAATCGAGCCAAAGCCATACTTGCCCACCGTGAATGACATGGCGCCGAACGCGGCAACCGGCGCGAAGCGCATGATCATGCCGACGATCGCGAACATGGCATTGGCGAACGCGTCCAGGGCGGCGACAAACGGCTTGCCGCGCTCTCCCAGATGGGCCAGGGCCACGCCCATGAATACCGAGAACACGAGGATCTGCAGGATGTCGTTCTTCGCGAGCGCATCGACAATGCTCATCGGCACGAGGTTGAGCAGGAAATCCATGACGCCTTCGTGCTTCACCTGTGCCGTATAAGCGGCAATGCTCTTCGTGTCGAGCGTCGCCGGGTCGACGTTCATGCCGTGACCGGGCTGCACCACGTTGACCACGATGACGCCGAGCAGCAACGCAAACGTCGACAGCACTTCGAAGTACAGCAAGGCGCGCCAACCTACCCTGCCGAGGTCTTTCATGCTTTCCATCCTGGCGATGCCGAGCACGACCGTCGCGAAGATGACGGGTGCAAACACCATCTTGATGAGGCGGATGAAGATATCGCCAAGTGGTTTGAGCTCGCTGCCGATATGGGGCATGAAGACGCCCAGCAGAATGCCCGCCGCCACGGCAATGAGCACCTGGACATACAGTGAGCTGATGAGTCGCCTGAGTCGCCCGAGTCGCCTTTTCATGATGTCTCCTACGGCGACGCACTTGCAGCGCAGCCTGTCTTGCCTTCCTCAACTGAATGCGGCCGACGTCTTCGCGGCGGCCGTGCCGCTTGGTCAGTCCATGCTGACGTGCGCCTCTTTGACGAGCTTGCCGAAGCGGATGACTTCGTCCTTGATCTGGGCCGTCATCTGGGCCGGGGTGTTGCCGACCGGTTCTGCGCCGATGGCAGCGAATTGCTTTTTCACATCGGGGAGTGCCAGGGCCTTGGTGATTTCCATGCCAAGCCGGTTCACGATCTCAGGTGGTGTTCCCGCGGGAGCAAGGATGCCGAACCAGGAGGCGATGTCGAAGCCTGGCAAGCCGGACTCGGCAAGGGTCGGCACATCCGGCAGTGCGGAAGAGCGCCTGGCCGTGGCGACCGCCAGCGGCTTGAGCTTGCCCGCCTTGATGTAAGGCAGCGCGGACGACGCCGTGTCAAACATCATCGACACCTGGCCGCCCATCAGGTCGGTGATGGCCGGGGCGCTCCCCTTGTAGGGAATGTGGACGATGTGGGTGCCGGTCTGCGCCTTGAATTGCTCGCCGATCAGGTGATGCGCCGTGCCGTTGCCATTGGACGCGTAGGTCAGCTTTCCTGGGTTGGCCTTGGCATAGGCGACCAGCTCCTGCACGTTCCTGGCCGGGAAGCTTGGGCTGACGACGAGCACGTTCGGCACGATGGCAACGACGGAGACCGCCGTCAGATCTTTCTGGACGTCGTAGGAGAGCTTTTTGTAGACATTCGGTGCGATGGTGTGATGCACCGCGCCCATGAGCAGCGTGTAGCCATCTGGCGCAGACTTTGCCGCGGCGTCCGCGCCGATGGTGGCGCCAGCGCCCGGCCGGTTTTCGATGATGACGGGCTGGCCCAGCGCCTGCGTGAGCTTTTGTCCCACGGTGCGGGCAAGGACGTCGGTGGTGMCCCCAGGGGGAAACGGGACAATGAGGCGAATGGGCTTKGTGGGATATGCCTGGGCGAAAGCGGTGCCGGCGCCCAGAGCGAGGGCGAGGGCGAACGCAGCCACCGCAGTCCGGATAACGGATTGCATGCCTGTCTCCTGATGGCATTCTTGATGGGCCGGCCCATGGCAGGGCCGGCACGGTGCGGGGCACCTGTGCCGGTGCTAACCCGCTAGCGGTTTGCCGCGGCGCGGCAAGCCGCGCTTCTTTTCCGGCTTCAGGCCGCCTTCCTGACCGGATCGGCCAACACCTTGCAGATGGCTTCGGTGACCGACGCGGTGGTCGCGTTGCCGCCCAGATCCGGGGTGAAGACACCGTTGGCGGTGATCTGCTCGATGGCTGCCATCAGGCTGTCCGCCGCGGGCTTCTCGCCCAGATGCTCGAGCATCATGGCCGCGGTCCAGAAGGTGGCGATGGGATTCGCCACGCCCTTGCCCGTGATATCGAAGGCGGAGCCGTGGATCGGTTCGAACATCGACGGGAACAGGCGTTCCGGGTTCAGGTTGGCGGTCGGTGCGATGCCGAGGCTGCCGGACAGCGCCGCGGCCAGGTCGGACAGGATGTCGGCGTGCAGGTTGGTCGCGACCACCACGTCCAGCGTATGGGGCTTCAACACCATGCGCGTGGTCACGGCGTCAACCAGTTCGCGGTCAACCTTGACGTCCGGATAGTCCTTGGCGACTTCGTAGAAGATCTCGTCCCACATCACCATGCCGAAGCGCTGCGCGTTCGACTTGGTCACCAAGGTGAGGTGTTTGCGGGGGCGCTTCTGCGCGATCTCGAATGCGAAGCGGTGGATCCGTTCGACACCGGCGCGCGTGAAGACAGCGGTTTCCGTGCCGGTCTCGATGGGCAGGCCACGGTGGGTACGACCGCCGTTGCCCGCATACTCGCCTTCCGAGTTCTCGCGGATGATGACCCAGTCGATGTCCTTGCCATTGGCCAGCGGGCTCTTCACCCCTGGCAGTACGCGTGCGGGGCGCACGTTGGCGTATTGGTCGAAGCCCTGGGCAATCGGCAGGCGCAGGCCCCACAGCGACACGTGATCGGGCACGTTCAAGGCGCCCACCGCGCCAAAGAAGATGGCGTCGAACTGCTTCAGGCGTTCCAGCCCGCCTTCGGGGATGTAGTAGCCTTTCTCCAGATAGTAGTCGGAGCTCCACGGAAAATGCTCGACGCTCAGCTTGAAGCCGCCATCTTGCCCCGCCAGGGTCTCCAGCACTTGCAGACCGGCAGAGATGACTTCCGGGCCAATGCCATCGCCAGGGATGGCTGCAATCTTGTATTCACGCATCGCGTTGCTCCTCTCATTGTTTTCCACACACCAAAGGCCGCTTTCCACCGCCAGGTAAGCCGGCGTCCTTCTGTGACCTGACTATCGTTGAAAACCGAGGGAGTAAGATGAACTGTATTTCAAACTAATATTAACTTGAGGTTGAAGATGGGACAGCCTTCGGAACTTGCTTTCTTCGCCGGCCTGGCCAAGGCGGGTAGCCTGTCCGCAGCAGCGCGTGAACAAGACGTCACCCCCGCAGCCGTCAGCAAACGGCTAGCTCAAATGGAGAAGCGGCTTGGGGTGCGGTTGCTGAACCGGACCACGCGGCGCATCGGCCTGACCGCCGAGGGGGAGGTCTACCTCGAGCACGCCCGGCGCCTGCTCGCGGAGATCGAGGATCTCGACCAGCTGATCTCCAGCAGCCATGTGGCGCCGCGAGGAACACTGAGGGTCAACGCTCCCCTGGGGTTCGGGCGAACCTACATTGCGCCCGCCATATCCGATTTCGCCAAACGATATCCACAGATGGAGGTGCAACTCCATCTGACGGACAGGCCGATGAACCTGGGTGACGAGGGATTTGACATAGGGATCCGCTTCGGCGAGATCCCGGACACACGCCTGATGGCGCGGAAGATTGCCGACAACCGGCGCCTGGTCTGCGCCGCGCCCTCGTATCTGAAAGCCCACGGCACACCGGTCACGCCGCACGATCTGACGCAACATCAATGCATCGTGCTGCGCCAGAACGATTCTGCCTATGGCATCTGGCGCTTCGCCAAGGGGAAGAAGACGGAAACGGTAAAGGTACGTGGCGCCCTGAGCAGCAATGACGGCGAAGTGACGCTGACGTGGGGCTTGGCCGGGCAAGGGATCTTGCAGCGCGCGGAGTGGGACCTTGCCAAGTACCTCCGAAGTGGCCGCCTGGTCTTGCTGCTCGAAGACTACGCCTTACCACCCGCCGACATATTTGCCGTCTTTCCGGAACGGCTGAACATGTCGGCCAAGGTCCGGGCGTTCCTCGACTTTCTCGTTGCGCACTTTGAAGGGAAACAGCTCAGGGCACGTGGGGGTACCACTTCTTGGTAAACATAAACAGCCTGGCAATGAGGCCGGCGCCAGCACGACGAAGATGGCCTGCCCGTAGCCGCCTCACCGCCGCCCCCCGATCCACCGCACAATCTCCCCAAACACCGGCATATCCATCGGCACCGACAAGTCCAGCGCCAGGCAGCGGCGGTAGTACGGGCTGAGGTCCAGCCCCACGCCAAGCCCCAGCACCTCCACGTCGCGCAGCGTCTCGTTGCGCGCCACCACCTCCTTCAGGTGGTTGTCCAGGTAGAACGCATCGTTGGCTTGCCCCGTGGCGCTGTCCATCGGGCTGCCGTCGGATACCACGATCAAGATCCGGCGGGTCTCGGCGCGCGCGAGCAGCCGAGCGCACGCCCAGTCGACCGCCTCGCCGTCCACGCCTTCGCGGAACAGGTCGGCCTTGAATAGCGCGGCGATGTTGGCGCGGGCGCGCCGCCAGCTTGTGGCGGCGTCCTTGAACACCATATGGCAGGCTTCATTCAGCCGCCCGGGATGCGCGGGCCGGCCGCGGGCCAGCCAGTCGAGCCGGGCGCGGCCGCCATTCCACGCGCCGGTGGTAAAGCCCAGCACCTCGCTGGCCACGCCGGCCTGGTCGAGCGCGCGCGTGAGGATGTCGACCATCATGGCCACCGGCTCGATATGCGCTTTCATCGAGCCCGAGCAGTCGATCAGGAAGCTCACCGCGCAGTCCGCCTGCAGCCGGTGCCGCTCCTGCCGGAACAGCCGGCGCTCGGCCGGCGAGCTGACCAGTTGCGCGAGGCGCCGGCCATCGATGCGGCCGTCTTCCTCGCCGAAGGACCAGCCATCGCGCTGCGGCACGGCGAGCGATGCCGTCAGCGCGCGCGCCAGCCTTGCCACGTTGATGCGTTGCTCGGCGATGCGCCGGTCGAGGCGTTCGCGGTACTCTGCCAGCAGATCCTTGCGCACCAGCGTGCCTGGGACGATTTCCCGGTCGTAGCGCGTGGTGTAGGCGCGGTAGCCTTGGCCGGCCGCGTGCAGCACGCGGCTGTTGCCAGTGGTGGCCATGGCCATGGCTTCGAGTTCATCGTCCTCGCCCCCGAGCGCCAGTGAGAACGCCACGCGCACGGTTTCGTTGTCTTGCGCCGCTTCGTCATCGTCTTGCGCCCCGTCCGCGCGCGTGGCCCGCAGCATCTCGCCCACCAGCCGAGCCAGCTCGCGTGCATGGACGGCAAACGCGCCCTGCTGCCCACGGTGCCGGCGCAAGCCCGCCAGCGGCACGCCGAGCAC
>NZ_JBFTSF010000368.1:0-8085 GCF_056399905.1 Cupriavidus sp. 01L46 | reverse complement strand
GCCGGCACCCGTGCGCCGGCTGCTGCAGCGCACCATGGCTAACGGCCTGGCACGGGGATGGATGTGCAGACTTCTCCATTAGGCTAGCACAGCTATAATGCCGCGAGCCCTATCCCGAACGCGGCGCTGCGGCATTGCGGTCCTTCGCCGACAGAAGTGCTCAGCGCAATGCGCCACCGCGAGCCACCGGCCATTACTCGCCAGGTCGTCGCCAAATCGTCGCCAAATCGCGGCCAGTACCGTGCCAGAACCAGGCCAGAAGCCGGCCAGATCCCGACCAAACAGCGCCGCCACCCAGACCCCGTGCCCATCCACGCCCTCTTCCTGATTGCCTCAATGGCCCTCGTCGGCAGCAATGTCGGGCTGGGCAAGGCCATCGTCGCCTACGTACCCATCCTGCTGTTCGCGCTGCTGCGCTTCGCCATCGCCATTGTGTGCCTGGCGCCCTGGTACCGGCCCGCGCGCATGCGCGCCGTCTCGCGCGGCGAATGGTTCAACCTCTTCCTGCAAGCCTTTTTTGGCACGTTCCTGTTCACGCTGCTGATGCTGGGTGGCGTGCGGCTGACCAGCGCCATGGCCGCGGGCGTGATCACCAGCACCATCCCGGCGACCGTTGCCCTGCTCTCGTGGCTGATCCTGCGCGAACGGCTATCGCGGCGCACGGTATTCTCGGTCTTGCTGGCGGTGGCGGGCATCGCGATGCTGAACGTGGCACGTGGCACGGACCATGGCGGCGGCAGCGCTGCCAGCATCGGCGGCGAGCATGCGCTGCTCGGCAACCTGATGATCATGGGCGCGGTGATCTGCGAATCGATCTACGTGATCCTCTCGCGGCGGCTGGCGCAAACACTGGCGGCCATCGAGATCTGCGCCTATACGCACTTGATCGGCGGGCTGCTGATGCTGCCACTGGGCCTGATGCCGCTGCTGCAATTCGACATGACATCGGTTCCGGCGAGCATATGGTGGATGGTGCTCTGGTATGCGCTGTCGGCCAGCATCTTCTCGTTCTGGCTGTGGATGAAAGGCGTGCGCCATGTGCCGGCACAGATGGCGGGCGTGTTCACTGCGGTGCTGCCGATCGCGGCCGCCACCTACGGCATTGTGTTCCTAGGGGAGACACCGGGCTGGCCGCACGGCGTGGCACTCGCCTGCGTGCTGGCCGGCATCGCGCTGGCGAGCTGGCCCGGGCCGCTGGCCCGCCGCGCGTGGCGCGCCAGCAGGACAGGCAAGGGCTAGCCCATTGAGGGGTTTCGGCCCAATGCCGGCATCACGAAACCGCGGCCACGGCTGCGGTTTTTTTCGCCGAAAGCCGGCGCTTTAGCAGCACGCCCTTGCGGGTGGTTCTTTATGCCTGCGTGGTGACGAAGTTACCAACGGTGTTCATCGTACCCTTGCCGCTGCTCAGGTTAGCCGAGAGCGTCTGCAGGAACGACTACGCCATTTCGCCTGCCCGTAAGGCCCTGTAAGGCAAGCGTGGCAGGCACGGGAAGAACTCCGCGGCAGGTGGCGCATCGGCCAGCCGTGCGCAGCGAAGCGCACCTGCACTCCTGTCGACAGCCGCATGCAGTCCGGCACCTCCCCCTCGCTAGGTGTATGATTTCGGGCTGAATTTCCCCTCGACTGTCCTCCCCACAAAAATGACTGTCATCAAACAAGAAGACCTCATCCAGAGCGTCGCCGACTCCCTGCAATACATCAGCTATTACCACCCGATGGACTACATCACCAGCCTGGGCCGTGCCTATGAGCTGGAGCAAAGTCCCGCGGCCAAGGATGCGATCGCGCAGATCCTGACCAACAGCCGCATGTGCGCTGAAGGCAAGCGCCCGATCTGCCAGGACACCGGCATCGTGACGATCTTCGTCAAGGTCGGCATGGATGTGCGCTGGGATGGCGCCACCATGGGCCTGTCGGACATGATCAACGAAGGCGTGCGCCGCGGCTACACCAACCCGGACAACGTGCTGCGCGCATCCATCGTGAGCCCGCCCGAAGGCGGCCGCAAGAACACCAAGGACAACACCCCTGCCGTGATCCACTACGAAGTGGTCCCGGGCAATACAGTGGACATCCAGGTGGCGGCCAAGGGCGGCGGTTCGGAGAACAAGTCGAAGTTCGTCATGCTCAACCCGTCCGATTCCATCGTCGACTGGGTGCTCAAGACCGTGCCGACCATGGGCGCTGGCTGGTGCCCGCCGGGCATGCTGGGCATCGGMATCGGCGGCACYGCGGAGAAGGCCATGGTCATGGCCAAGGAATCGCTGATGGACCCAATCGACATCCAGGACGTGATCGCTCGCGGCCCGCAGGACTGGATCGAGGAAATGCGCGTCGAGCTGTACGAGAAGGTCAACGCGCTGGGCATCGGCGCGCAAGGCCTGGGCGGCCTGGCCACCGTGCTGGACGTCAAGATCATGGGCTACCCCACCCACGCGGCTTCCAAGCCGGTCGCGATGATCCCGAACTGCGCGGCCACCCGCCATGTGCACTTCACGCTGGACGGCAGGCAAGATGCTGACCGGCCGCGACGCCGCGCACCAGCGCATCGCCGACATGCTGGCCAAGGGCGAGAAGCTGCCGGTGGACTTCACCAACCGCGTGATCTACTACGTGGGCCCGGTCGATCCGGTGCGCGACGAAGCCGTCGGCCCGGCAGGTCCCACCACCGCTACCCGCATGGACAAGTTCACCGAGATGATGCTGGCCGAAACCGGCCTGATCTCGATGATCGGCAAGGCCGAGCGCGGCCCGGTGGCGATCGAGGCCATCAAGAAGCACAAGTCGGCCTACCTGATGGCAGTCGGCGGCGCGGCCTACCTGGTGGCCAAGGCTATCCGGCACGCCAAGGTCGTCGGCTTCGAAGACCTGGGCATGGAAGCCATCTACGAGTTCGACGTCAAGGACATGCCCGTGACAGTCGCCGTGGACAGCGAAGGCACCTCGGTACACAAGACCGGCCCCGCCGAATGGCAAGCCAAGATCGGCAAGATCCCGGTCGCTGCGCTGTAACGCGAACCACGCCGTGACAGCGACGCTGTCTGCAAGAGCCGGGTCATCCGACCCGGCTTTTTGCTACCTAACCTCTTGATTGCCTCGATCCCTCCTGTGAACAACGCACCCATCGGCATCTTTGATTCCGGCCTCGGCGGCCTGTCCGTATTGCGCGAAATCCGTGCCCTGCTCCCGCAGGAATCGCTGATCTATGTGGCCGACTCGAAGTACGYGCCCTATGGCGAGAAGCCCGAGCATTTTGTCGAGGCGCGCACGCTGCAGGTTTGCGAATGGCTGGTGGCCCAGGGCTGCAAGGCCCTGGTGATCGCCTGCAACACTGCGACCATGCATGCGGTGCAGACGCTGCGCGAAAAGCTGGCGTTGCCGATCATCGGCGTCGAGCCCGGCCTGAAACCCGCCGCCGCCGCCAGCCGCAGCAAAGTGGTTGGCGTGCTGGCCACGGGTAACACATTGAAGAGCACAAAGTTCGGCCGCCTGCTTGCCTCCCTGGAAGGCGAGAGCCGCTTCCTCTGCGAGGCTGGCGTCGGGCTGGTGCCGCTGATCGAGCAAGGCGATGTGGATGGCCCGGCCGTACGCGAGAAACTCACCGCCTACCTGTCGCCCATGCTCGAGGCCGGCGCCGATACGCTGGTGCTTGGCTGCACCCACTACCCCTTCCTGTCGGACACCGTGCGTGAGCTGGTGGGCGACCGTTTGACGCTGGTCGATACCGGTGATGCGATCGCGCGGCAACTTCGGCGCAAGCTGGCCGAGCACGACATGGCTGCAAACGCCGACGCGGTGCCCAACGACCGCTACACCTCGACCAAGGACGCCGCCCATCTGCGCGCCATGGCCGCGGCGCTGCTGCATGTGGATGCGCCCGCGGAAACCCTCGTGATCGAGCCCGCGCCGGCATTCGAATAAGGCATCGGCTCCCGCTTCAGGTCATTGCAGGAACCCCAGCGGCCGGCGCTGCCGCACATCCGGCTTGACGGCATGCTCCTGGCGCAACTGCGCCAGGAACTCGTCCGGCGTCAGCGTCTCGCCAAGCAGCACGCACTGACGCTTGACCGTGGCAAAGTCGCCCGGCGTCAGGCAATCCATCTTCGCCAGCTCCTCGCGCATGGTTGCATCCATGCGCTGCGGATCGGCATCCAGCGCTTCCTCGACGAACATCGCCGTGCGTTGCTCGGGCTTGAGCGGCAGGAAACGGATCTTGAACGAAAAGCGGCGCAGCGCCGCCTCGTCGATCCGCTCGAACAGGTTGGTGGTGCAAACGAAGATGCCGTTGAAGCGCTCCATGCCCTGAAGCATCTCGTTGACCTCGGACACCTCGTAATTGCGCACGGCGTTCTGCCGGCTTTGCATGAAGCTGTCGGCTTCGTCGAGCAGCAGGATGGCGCCGTCTTCCTCCGCGCGCGCGAACATCGCCGCGATCTGCTGCTCGGTTTCCCCCACGTACTTGCTCATCAGGTCGGAGGCGCGCCGGATCATCAGCGGTTGCTCGAGCGCGGCGGCGATGTGCTCGGCCAGCGCGGTCTTGCCGGTGCCGGGGGGGCCATAGAAACACAAGGTCCCGCGCTGCCGTGCCTTGAGCGCCTGCACGATCTTGCCGACCTCATAGCGTGTCTCCAGATTCAGGTAATCCAGGCGGTAGTGCGTCACCACCGGGCGCCCCTCCACTTCCGGGCGCAGTCCCATGGCGCGGTCGGCATGGTCAAGCTGCCGCAAGATCAGCGCCTCCACCGGCTCGGCCACGCCCGAGCCCGCCAGTTGCACGAAGCGCGCGGCCGATTGCACCTGCGCCGGCGTCAGGGTCTTGCGGGCGGCCAGCGACGCGATAAAGGCGTCGCTCACGTCCAGCGTGCCCAGGTGCTTGCGAATGATGTTCTCGCGCACCAGCGGGGGCGGGATCTTCAGCTCCAGGTGAAACTGGAAACGGCGCAGGTAGGCCGGGTCGATCTGGCGAATCGAGTTGGAAATCCAGATCACCGGGACCGGGTTCTGCTCCAGCGTCTGGTTGACCCAGGCCTTGCCGTTCACCGAGCCGCGYGGGTCCTCCTGGCCGAACAGGCTGGTGAGTTCGCGCGCGCTGCCCGGGAACACATCCTCGACTTCATCGAATAGCAGAGCCGTGCGCGGGCGGCCACGCAGGAACGCCTGCGACACCTGCAGCGAGCGATAGCGATCCTTGCCTGACAAGCTGTTGCCGTCGCGGTCCAGGCAGTCCACTTCGTACAACTCGCAGCCAGCCTCGCGCGCCAGCAGCCTCGCGAACTCGGTCTTGCCGGTGCCGGGTGGGCCGTAGATCAACACGTTGACGCCGCAGGCATGCTGCTGCGTGGCGTTGGCCAGCAGCGCCGACAGGTAGCGCGCATCGGTCTCCACGTGCGGATAGTCGCCGGTGCCAAGCGTGGGGGCGGCCGCCGGGCGCGTGAACACCGCCATCATCTCGGCTTCGTTCGCGTAGTTGCCAAGCAGAACATGCAGCAGCCGATCCGACAGGCGCATCAGGTCGCCCAGATCGGTCACGCTGTTCTCGGGCAGCGGCTGCTCGATCAAGTTGAGGGTCTCCAGGCGCGAGCCGGGCCGCAGCGAGATCGCCACCGCGGCCGGACTAGCGCCGGTCAAGCCGGCGAGGATCTGGAAGGCTTCCTGGCTGTGCGCCACCTTGCAGTCCACCATCACCGCGCGCAGGTCCCGCTTGTACTTTGCGAGCGCCGCGTACAGCAACAGCTTGCGCTCGTGCTCGGGCAAATCCAGCACATGGCTGAGCATGTCGATGTTACGCACCAGCAGCACGCGCTCGCCATCCAGCCGTGCTGCCAGCGCCGCCGCCGACGCGTCGAACACGGCGAACATATCCTTGGCGTGATGCTTGACGTACTCATCCAGATAGTAGAACAGCGCGCTCTCGTCGAACGCGCTGTTCCATTGCCCGTGCCGCTCCAGGAATTCTTCGGGCGTGAGGCGGGCGGCGCCTTTCCAGGCCGGCATATCGGCGCAGCGCGCGGCAAGGAAGCGCTGGACGCGCAACACCACACCATACGGCCACACCATCTCCTGGGCGCTGACGGTCAGGATGTCGTTGATATTGCTGCGCAGGTTGAATCTGGGCCCCAGCGAGCACACGACCCGCAGGGCGAACTGGGCGCACATCCAGTCGAGCGCGGAGGTGCATGGCGAGCCGGTCGCAGCACGCAGGAGGGTCGAGCGGTCGTCGTCGGCGAAACGGGTGAAATCCATGGCCTGGTCCTCTCGCACGGGGGGCGCCGCGGCCAGCGCGGCAAAATGCTCGAATGGCTCGGTTGGTTCGTCTTTTTCCTATGCTAGCGCGCTTTGTGGCAGATCGGGCATTGCCGGCAACCCTGTGCCGTGCGAGAGCGCGCATTTTGTCGCAGCCACGGGAAGCCATCGCCAAATCGGCGTATAAAGACGGCTGCGCGGCAGCGATTCAATGCATTGCACAAAATGCCACCAAATAAGAATCATTATCGTTTATACTGGCGACCTGACACGCTGCCTCGAGAGCGGCGCTCCCACCGGCATCACTGTTGAAGGAGCGTTTATCATGGAATTGCTGCTTAGCTTGCTGGTCGGTTGTGGCATCTCGCTGATCCTGTTCTATCGCAAATAGGCCCTATCGCTAATAAAGCCGGCGCCGCGCCAATTCGCCGACATCTGCTGTTTTCTCATGTTCGATCAACGTTTTTTCAAGATCACGCTCGCCGTCCTGCTGTTCCACGCCGGCCTGCTTTACCTGATCCAGAGCGGGCTGGGGCGCAAGATCACGGAGGCCGTGATCTCGCCCGAAGTCGTCGCCCGCATCATCCCGCTTGAGCCACCCCAAAAACCCGCCGTAGAGACGCCAAAGCCCAAACCGGAAACCCCGCCCAAACAGGTGAAGGTCACCACACCCAAGCCTGCACCGCCGCAACCGCGCCCCACGCCGACGCCGGTGGCATCGCTGCCGCCTACGCCCAATGCCGTGGAAGCGCCGCCCGCGCCGCCTGCCCCGCCGGCACCGCCTGCGCCCGCCCCCGAGCCAGCCGCTCCTGTGTCGGCAGCGCCACGCGCGGTCGGCATTGGCGAGATCCAGTGCAGCCCGCCGCAGCCAACCTATCCGTCGCAATCGCGCCGCATGGGTGAAACCGGCAAGGCCGTGGTGCGTCTGACTACTGACGATACCGGCAAGGTGGTCAAGACCGCGGTCGTGACCTCAAGCGGATCCTCCAGGCTGGATCAGGCCGCCGAGGACGCGGTGCGACGCATGCGCTGCAAGCCCTATCTGGACAACGGTCGTGCCGTGGCGGTTACCGCCCAGCAGCCGATCGGGTTCGAACTCAACTGATTTCAATACCGACCTCACCAGGAACCAACATGCAGGACCTCGGACTTTCTCACCTCTGGACGCAAGGCGATTTCGTCATGCGTGCCACCGCCATCATTCTGCTCATCATGTCGCTGGCTTCGTGGATCGTGATTCTCACGAAGGCGTGGGACCTCTTCCGGCTCAAGAAGATGGCGCATGGCGCCGAAAAGCAGTTCTGGCACTCCGACGATTTCGACCACGCCCTCGAAACCCTTGGCAGCAGCGAAGCCAACCCGTTCCGCACGCTCGCCATGACCGGCAAGGAAGCCGCGCAGCACCATCGCGCCAGCCAGCCGCAGCTGCACGACGTGATGGACATCTCGGACTGGATCACCCGCTCGCTCAAGAGCGCCATCGACGAGGCCGTTGCACGCATGCAATCGGGCCTGGCCGTGCTGGCATCCGTCGGCTCCACCGCGCCTTTCGTTGGCCTGTTCGGTACCGTATGGGGCATCTATCACGCGCTGATCAACATCGGCGCCTCCGGCGTGCCGACCATCGACAAGGTGGCAGGCCCGGTGGGCGAGGCGCTGATCATGACCGCCTTCGGCCTGGCCGTTGCGATCCCCGCCGTGCTCGGCTACAACGCGCTGACCCGCGGCAACAAAGGCGTGATCTCGAAACTCAACCGCTTCGCCCACGACCTGCACGCCTACTTCGTCACCGGCGCCCGTGTGCGCCCGACCAGCGCCAGTGCGCGTGCCACCGATGACAAC